>JAKZUG010000686.1:0-3445 GCA_047516705.1 Candidatus Poribacteria bacterium
CCACCTGCTTTTCTCGAGTTCTTGGGTTTCAGAGATGAGGTGGAGTTCCACGAAGAAAATGATGAGAGAGACCACGTTATTATGTCTAACCGGGCATGGAACGGGGAGATAGGAAAATGGCAGACAGCTGATCATCCGAAAGCCGCACGCATGGCGATCCTTGAGAAGGAAGGCAATTAATTATGATGCATTCACATTTCAGAAGATTTCGTGTTGGGGTTTTCGTGGGTATTGCCGTGCTTACACTTCTGTTCTCTGGGGACAGTATTGCGCAGGCGGATAAATCAAGTCTTTCCGGTCGCGTTGTAGATACAGACGGAAAACCGGTTATAGGACTTGAACTCGCTATTAAACCGGTTGAGATTAAAAAGCCGAGGGACATGGTGCCGCGCACACCTTTCTCGTCTTGGTTGCGAGCGGTGACTGATAAGGAAGGGTATTTCTCCTTCCCGAATATAGATGCTGTTTCATCGCAATTCGTGATGTTTCCTGAAAACGGTTCGGATTTTGAAATTCTGTCACTTGAGATTGGGGATTTAACCTTCTATTCCACGGGGTTCCTTCGGAATTTTCCGACATGGTTTGGTAAACTGACCTTTACGATTGAACCGGGTACGCATCTTGAGGATGTCGTAGTCAACGTGAAACCGCCACGGATGCGAATTCGGGGACGAATTCTTTTAAAAGATGGAACGCCGCTTGCCAATACAGACGTTAGCCTTACCGTCCGGCATCGGCGGCGGGATACTACCTTATTTATTTTGCCCAGCGGTGGCAGCGGCGGGTCCTCACGGAGAGGTGTAAGGACCGATGCCGAAGGTTATTTCGTGTCATATTATCCAGATGAGACTGCAAAATATTCGGTGATCGTAAAATATGAGGGCGCGTCCGCGAAGTCACGATGGTTTCGGCTTAAAGAGGGGCAGCGGTACGATAAACTCGTTTTGGTACTCAAAGACTTGGAAGAACACCGCGTCCGGCGAAGCGAAAGAGCAAAAGCGCAACAAGCAGTGTGGGTAGGGAACCCTGAAAATGACCACGCTTACAAGAGAATTGAGTGCGACAGTTGGGAAGATGCGAAAGCCAAAGCAAAAGCCGAAAATGCCTATCTTGTCGCTATTAACGATGCATCGGAGCAGAAATGGCTGGAGGCACTTTATCCAGAGAAAATGTTCTTTTGGATTGGACTGCGTGTTTCAGGAAAAGAGGCAACATGGCAGTGGAGCAACGGCGTGCCTTTAACTTATGCTAATTGGATAGTTTCGCAGGAGCCCGATATTGGATCTACAGATGAAGGTGAACTCCCTGTTGCTATGGAATTCTTTTCAAAGAGATGGATGGCAATTGGGGCTGAAAGTCCGTTCTTGCCTATGGTTAAGTACGCAATTCTTGAAAAAGAGTGGACACCTGAAGCAACACAATAAATCCTGCACGGGTAACATCTACATTTCCAAAGGAGATTCGTTATGACCGGTTTCCGTTTCACTAAACAGCCCTTTACATTGCTAATGGGACTTATTGTGTTAGGGTTCGCAGTGGTCGTATACCAAGGGGCTGCTGAGGAACAGCCGTCAACGTTATCTGGACGCGTCATTAACGCAAAAGGCGAGCCGATTGCTAAGGTACCTATAGCTCTTCTGTACGTCAAAGTTGGTGAAAATGGAGAGATAGATACCTTGGACAATAGGGCACGGTATCCTTTTCTTCGACAGATTCCAGCCCGTCATTTGCCTCCCGAATTCAGAGATGAGACCCCTGAGGAGACGCGGATGCGTCCACCCTTCCTGAAATCGGAAACTGATTCAGAAGGACAGTTTACATTCACCGGCATCGCTACAGAGATGGTTCAGTTAATGATCTTGCCACTTGAAAACGATCCGGTATCGCCACGTTCTATTCCCCAAAATATTACGCCAGCTCCTGAGATTCAAACCGTTAAGTTCGGGAAAGTGGCGTTTCATCCGCATGAATCCTCTTACTTTCCACCGCTCGGGGCAGTCACGTTTGCTATCAAGCCCGGGACAAACACCGAAAACGTAGAAGTCAAAGTTCTCATGGAAGGACCACCGAAGATTCAAGGTAGACTCGTCTTCAAGAACGGTGAACCGCTTGTCGATACAACGGTTGAGATTAACATTGGTCGCTTAAATTTGGATTGGGGGGCTGGTTCTACCTTCAGTCGTTCCTTGCATACGGATGCAGATGGAAACTTCGTATCCGCTGTATACCCGCTCGGAGCCTACGCGTTATCCGTTAACCATCGCGGGCTTTCCGCAGTATCGGAACCTTTTACTGTTAAAGCAGGCGAATTGCATGAAAAGGTCGTTTTAACACTGAATGGCAATTCTGCTGACCTTTCCGATCTACTTCCTAAAAACCCCGAAGAACAGCGACATGGCTTGCCAAATGTTCCCGGTATGTGGGTAGCAAACCCAGCAAATGGACACGCTTACAAATGGATTGCGTGCGATGACTGGGAGGATGCCCAAACCCAAGCTGCTGATGAAGGGGCACATCTGGTTACGATTACGAGTGAGGCAGAGCAGATATGGCTGGAAGCTGTCTTTGGAGAGGGCCCGTATTGGATCGGTTTGACCGATGTTCTCAAAGAGGGTGAGTGGTTGTGGGAGACCGGGGAGCCTGTCACCTATACCAACTGGAAAGAGGACGATGCAGATGAGGATATTTTGGGTGAACCGCCCGCACTTCTCAAAGCCTTCGGTGTCAAGGGTGATCGCCAACGCCGAGAAGACGAGAGAGACTATGCCATCATGTCCTCGCACTGGGATGAGGAAATAGGGAAATGGCGGATGGCGGATGTGAAAGGTGCTGCCCCTCACGGCAGAATACAGATGGCAATCCTTGAAAAGGACGGTTTGCGATCCAAGATACACGGTTTGTCTTTGCCCGATGCCACACCAAAGGATAAGTGATGTATTTATGCTGCTTTGCTGACATGCTTTGCAATTTCGCCACTTTCACAGAACGCACCTATGCGTGCTAAAAACAAGGATTTCCAATGCATTCGCAATTTACCCAATTCAGCGATCACCTATACGTTCACCATGGACATGTTAACACAGGCATTCTCCGTGATGGAGACCGCGCGCTCCTCATTGATCCGAGTGGGGATACCCTACAGACCACACTCGCAGAACTCGGCATCACAAACGTTGAGCAGATCCTCTTTACCCACCACCATCGCGATAATACAGCAGGTTTTCCGATAGCAGAAAGTATTCGCGTAGGGGTTCCAGAGAAAGAGGTGTCTTGGTTTACTGAGGTCAACACCTTTTGGAACGATCCACAATACCGATGGCACCTCTACAACTACCATCCACATAACCTCATGCTTGCTGAGGCTATCTCTGTGACAGATATGTATACCGATGGCGCGCAGATTGCGTGGGGTCCGGCATCACTGAGGGTTCTTGAAACACCAGGG
>JAKZUG010000687.1:0-4240 GCA_047516705.1 Candidatus Poribacteria bacterium
TACCTGCGCTTATTGATCAGATGACGATAGCTGAGAGGTACTATGCACTGGCTCTCGGTAATACGCTGAGTCGTATAGGTGAACCAGCAATACCGGTTTTAGTTGAAGCATTATCTGACGAACTCAATGAAGAGTTCCGCGAATATGCGGCTCGCGCGCTTAATCTGATGGGGGGTGCGGCAATTAGTGCGATACCTGCCCTTATTCAGGCTTTGACCGATCCAGCGGATGTGATTCGGTCTTATGCTGCCTACGCACTTTCTAAAATGGAAGACGCGGCAGCGGATGCAGTGCCTGCTCTTATCAAGGCACTTGATGATGAATCCGAAGAGGTCCAACGCCATGCGGCTTTTGCATTGAGTGTGATTGGAACCCCGGAAGCGAAACAAGCACTCATTGCATTGAGCCAAGCCTAATTGAGAGGTTCGATGAGAATACTGTAAAAAACGTTTTGAAGCACGCTATAGATCTCCGCTGATGTTTAGGGATGGTTAGAGGTGTTTAAGGACTGCTTTTGACAGGCTGAAGTTGATGTCCGTATTCTTCCACATACCCCAATTTCCCGTTTTCTCAGTACATACAACCGAGGCAGCTTTCCTGGGGAGTGGGTCACATGGAATATTAAAGTTGATGTCGTTGGGTTTGTGCATCACGCCAATAAACCAACCACTCTGGCTTTCGTGGAGTGCAAAAATACTAAACTCACGCTCGCACACCTTTCACAACTTCTGGGATATAGCCGTATTGCTCGACCCATGTATTCGTTTATAATTTCCCCGGTAGGTTTTTCACCATCACTCGTCTCCTTGCTTAAAGAGTATCAGCGACGCGATGTACTGGAGTATCATTGGGAAGCCGGAAAAATGCCGTGGAAGATTATCGTAGCGGCGTGGGAGATGGCTACTTGTAATCTAAATAGGGACACTATGATAGAAGGTACGGGTTTATAAAATTTGCTATGTTAATGAGTCTGCCAAGACTTAAAAACTTGAAAAAGCGAACAAAATATGGTATAATTAAAAAAAGTAGAATGTTATATGTGTTCATGAATATTAAGAAAAAGGTGCAAATATCGCAATGTAACTAACAAACGAATCAATGTGCTTATTTGTCCACCATTCTGGTGTTGTTAGGTTTATCAAACTACTGCGTATCTACAGTGAATTGCCTACATCAGAATGAAATACGAAAAAATTATTAGAAGGGAGCCAAGATGGCAAAATACGACTTTGTAATCGCTGTAGGAGGGGCACCCGGGCAGGGTATAGAAACTGCTGGCAAGAGCATCAGCCAAATTTGTGCCCGGTATGGGCTGAACGTTTTTACTTACACTGCCTATCAATCCCTCATCCGCGGCGGTCACTCCTTCCTGAGTATCCGAATCAGTTCTGAGCCTGTTGCGAACCACGGTGACAAGATTGACCTGATTATTGCTCTGGATGTCAATAGCGTAGAGAAGCATCTCCCGCATGTCTCACCCGGCGGTGCACTCATCTATAACAGCGATGATGTCAAACAAGAACCGGAACGTGATGACATCCAGTTGTGCCCCATCTCCTATAAAGAATTGACTAATGATCCGGATAGAAAAAAGATCATGCTGAATGTTTGTGCATCCAGTGTGGCTTTGCAATTGGTAGGGATAGATTTAGCAGTGCTTGAGGACATCATCGTTCTGTCACTGCTCAAACGCAAAGGGCAGGCAATGGTGGACGCGAATATCGCGGCAGCTCGCGCAAGTTACAATTACGCCGCTGAACACTTTACACCGTTTGATGTCCAATTTGAGAAACAAGAGACTCCATTGGCATTCGGCAGCGGGAATACGCTGATGGCAATGGGAGGTGCGGCAGCCGGTGTCAAATTTTATGCTGCCTATCCTATGAGTCCATCAACAGGTATTCTCCACTGGATGGCACCCAACGCTCGCGACCTCAGTATCATGGTACGCCAATGTGAAGACGAAATCAGCGTCATCAACATGGTTATCGGGGCTGCACATGCAGGCTGCCGCGCGATGTGTGCAACGTCAGGTGGCGGATTCGCCCTCATGTCGGAAGCCATCGGCAGCGCAGCCATGATGGAGATTCCGATTGTTGTTATTAACGTTCAACGCGGGGGACCTTCCACCGGTCTGCCTACCAAAACCGAACAAGGCGATTTGTGGCAAGTCCTCGGTGCCAGCCAAGGCGATTTCCCAAAGATCGTCGTCGCGCCCACCAGCATCATGGATGGCTTTGACACCATGCCGGAAATCTTCAACCTCGTTGATAAGTTCCAATGCCCTGGCATAGTACTCACAGATCTATTGCTTGCCGAAGGCCACACGACGTTCGCACCGGATGCTATTAACTGGCAGCCGAAAATCGACCGTGGTGAGTTGATAACCAGTTCCGATCAAACAGATGGGGAATACCTACGTTACCAGATTACGGACAGTGGGATTTCACCTCGTGTACTCCCAGGCACACCTGGCCACATGCACGTCGTTGCCACCGATGACCACGATGAAGATGGCACCTTGATTAGCGACGAATTCACGAACCCTCACAAACGGCGCAACATCATGGAGAAACGGCAACGGAAGATGGATGGCATCGTCAAACTCCTCCCGCCCCCAACTTTTGAAGGACCGGAAGATGCGGAAGTTACCCTGATTGGGTGGGGCTCGACGCACAGTGTGATTGGCGAAGCGGCGCAATTGCTAAACGAAGCGGGCATTGCTACCAACCACATTCACTTCAAGTGGCTCTATCCCATTGACGAAGATACCGTCAATGAAGTACTGGCAAAATCGGCGCATGCTATTATTGTTGAGTGCAATTACACGGGGCAATTCGCTCGATTCTTACGCGGTGAGACCGGCTTTAAGGCAGATGGTCAGATCCGCAAATACGACGGCGAACCGTTTATGCCACACCATATTGTTGACGGAGCCCGTGAGCTCTTAACAAGTAAGACAGATCTCTATGTCCCCTACCAAGAAATTGTTGTTTAATAAAGGAGGAAGAATCAGATGGCGAAACGAGCAAGACGAGAAAGACCTATTGTAGGCGCGCCTACAGCGAGAGATTTTAAAGGTGATGTTAATCCCGATTGGTGTCCCGGTTGTGGCGATTTCAGTGTACTTAATGCGCTACAAAACGCTTATGCAAAACTTGGTCGTGGTAATCATGATCACCTCACTGTAAGCGGGATCGGGTGTTCTTCTAACCTCCCTGGCTATATAAGAACTTATGGAATGCACACCCTGCATGGTCGTTCACTTGCTGTGGCGACCGGTGCTAAATTTGCTAATCACGAGTTGAATGTTGTTGTCACCGGTGGTGATGGTGATGGTTACGGCATCGGCGGTAATCATTTCATTCATACGATGCGAAAAAATATTGATCTCCTCTACGTTGTCATGAATAACGAGACGTATGGCTTGACTGTTGGACAAGCCTCACCGACCACTGTGGTAGGCGAACAAACGAAAAGCACTCCGTTCGGTAATTTAGAGACTCCTCTGAATCCGGTTGCAATGGCGATTGTCGCGGGCGCGACTTATGTTGCAAGAGCGTTTAGTTCGGAACGCGCGCAACTCTCGGAATTGATGTATAACGGGATGCAACACAAAGGATTTGCGTTCATTGATGTTATCAGTCCTTGTGTGACCTGGAAGAAGGAGAGAATGAAGATTTTCGATTATTGGAAGGAGCGAGTTCAGTTTCTTGAAAGTCATGACACAAGTGACAAAGCCGCTGCACTTGAACAAGCGGTCAAGACGGGACATGAAACGCAGCTTGGGTTGTTCTACCACGATACGAGCCGCCAGTCATTGGATGAAATGGAACCTGTTTTAGAAAACGGGCCTATAGCACATCAACCGCTTGGCATCAGCAAAGAACAAGGCAATGCGATTATCCAGAAAATGATGTAAAGATGAACGGGAGCGATGGGTCATTATGCTCGTCTATCCGTTTGATTTGTGATATTGGCTGTCGGGGCGGGTTGTATCCCGCCCACTGCCTTTTTTTATTGCCTACTACAGGGTCGTTCACACCATGCGTCTTCGGGCTTCCCAACTCACCAAGGACTTCGGACATCGCTCGATTGTCAAAAACGCCACACTTTCGGTTAACCCTGGAGAGGTGGTTACGATTTTCGGTCCCAACGGTGCCGGTAAAACGACGCTTATCAAGATTCTCGCAACTCTCCTGAAGCCGACATCCGGGGAACTTGAGATTGAAGGCACGGA
>JAKZUG010000688.1:0-5724 GCA_047516705.1 Candidatus Poribacteria bacterium
ATGAGCAAACAGAGCGTGATTATTGAAAAGATTTTCATTGGGTCTCCTTCGTTGAAAAGTGAGAATAGCTTAACGTTGTACAAAATACAAAAAGCAGAAAATAACTCAGGTTCTTTTCTACTTGGATTCCATTCTAACAGGTTTTCAATTTTGTGGCAAGACCCAAATATTTTTTTAATTGACTATAAAGCACAATTTGTCTTTGCTTTGCATTTCGCGATTTCTCCGATAGAATCGACAGAAATCGAAAACTGAATGTCTCTGTTATTCAGACAATTAATACTTGCTTCCCTCTGAAAAATCGTGTAGACTAAACAGATATACTCCTAAATTACCACAATTTATCTTTGCTTTACATTGGAAAACGAGCGATGCACGAAACACCTCTTAAAATGGAAATTCAGCGCGGCCTCAACAACTTCGCGGACGGAGACCTCGCAGAAAAGGCAACTGACCTCTTCAAAGTGTTAGGATACGACAGCCAACGTACACTCAGCCGCACGTCCAACACCGTCGAGGCATTCCTTGAAGATTTTGACAATCATAGACGGATGAACCGCGAGAACGCACACCTCCACGACTGGCACACTGTCGACTTCCTCTTCCAACTCACTGCTGACGAAATCACGCAGCACACACAAGAAACCATAACCTTCAATGAAAACCAAGGCGTTGATAATACCATCTATTACTCTTACCTATTTCTCGCCATTAAACTCAAGGGAGATACCTATTCCCGCACGGCACTCGCCACTATCACGCGGGAAATCAATAAACTCTATGCGATGCCTGCGATGCTGATTTTCCAGCACGGACACACCCTCACCTTCGCGATTATCAACCGCAGACCGAGTCAACGTGATGGCGATCGCGATGTCCTGGAGAAGGTAACGCTTATCAAAGACATTGACGTTGTGAATCCGCACCGCGCACACCTTGACATCTTAGCGGAGTTGTCGCTGAATGCCCTCTATCAGCAGCACGGGTTTACGAGTTTCCTTGAGCTCCATCAGGCGTGGCAGCAGACGCTGGACACTTCCGAACTCAACAGACGCTTCTTCAAAGAGATCGCCGACTGGTACTTCTGGGCTGTTGGAAAGGTGACGTTTCCACCCGATGCAGGTGACGATGCAACCGTCCGAAACGCAACCTGCATTATCCGCCTGATTACTCGGCTTATTTTCGTCTGGTTTCTCAAGGAGAAAGACCTCGTGCCGAACGCGATCTTTGACGAAGATAACATTCGGGAGCTGCTCACGAACGTTGATACACAGGAATGCACCTACTACAAAGCAATCCTTCAAAATCTGTTTTTCGCAACGTTAAACCAAGAAATGAACACGCCTGAAAAGCCAGACATCCGCAAGTTTCGAGGCGAGGGACGCCAGCACTATAACATCACATCGCTGTATCGCTACAAACGTTATTTCAGAGACCCGGACGCGGCACTCCGTCTGTTTGAGACGATTCCGTTCCTCAATGGTGGTCTGTTTGAGTGTCTTGACAAACCCGACCCAGTACCTGTAGGAGCGAGCTCCAGCTCGCGACCGAATGGGAAAATCCTACGGATTGACGGCTTTTCCGACAGAGAGGATAATCCGCTCCATGTGCCAAATGAACTCTTCTTCTCCGGACCGCAAGCAGTAAATCTCAACGCCGTCTACGACACGAAAAACAGCCGGTATACCGTGCGGGGTTTAATCCATATCCTCAACCGGTATAAGTTCACGATTGCAGAGAACACACCGATAGAGGAGGAGGTGGCACTGGACCCCGAGCTGCTCGGTCAGGTGTTTGAAAACCTGCTCGCCGCATATAACCCGGAAACCGGCACGACTGCGCGTAAACAGACAGGTTCGTTCTATACCCCTCGTGAGATCGTCAACTACATGGTAGACGAATCCCTCATCGCGCATCTCAAAAACTCCCTCCCGGGTAGGAGCGATCTCCGAATCGCGACGGGGAGCGATCTCCCGATCGCGACTCTTGAGACAAACGATCTTTCTGACGTAATCGAAACCAAACTCCGGCACTTCCTCGCCTACAACGACGAACCTCACCCATTCACGGATGCCGAAACCGAGCAACTCATCAACGCCATTGACACACTCAAGATTCTCGATCCGGCGTGTGGTTCGGGTGCATTCCCGATGGGTATCCTACACAAACTCGTCTTCCTGCTGGGCAAACTCGACCCCCGCAACGCACAGTGGCGACAACGCCAGATTGATCGCGTCCAAGGTGCCATCACCGCCTCGGAGAAAATTGACGATAGCGTCTTCCGTGAAAGTGCTATCAATGAACTGGAAGGAGAAATCGCGAGCATCAACGAGGCGTTTGAACGCAATGAACTCGACTACGGTAGGAAACTCTATCTCATAGAGAACTGTATCTACGGTGTGGACATCCAACCAATAGCGACACAGATCGCTAAACTCCGCTTCTTTATCTCGCTGATTGTGGAACAGAAAATCGACGAGACGCGTGAAAATAGAGGCGTGCGTCCGTTGCCAAATTTAGAGACGAAGTTCGTGGCTGCGAATACGCTGCTGGATGTGGAGAAACCGGCACAGCTCCTCCTCCGCAACCCAGAGGTAGACACCAAAGAGAAGGCATTGGAAGAGGTGCGGCGTAGACACTTTACTGCAAGAACACCCCGCACGAAAGAACGGTATCGCAACCGCGATGCGGAACTCCGCGCCGAGATCAGCGCGTTGCTGCAGTCGGACGGTTTTCCGAGTGAGACGACTGAAAAGATCGCAACATGGGATCCTTACGACCAGAACGCTTCGGCAGACTTCTTTGATTCCGAATGGATGTTCGGTATTACGGAGGGGTTCGATGTCGTGATTGGCAATCCACCGTATGTCCGTCAAGAGAAAATCAAGTCGCTCAAACCTATGTTGCAAAAACGATACACCTGTTACACGGGTGCCGCAGACCTCTACGTCTATTTCTATGAACGCGGACTTCAACTGCTGAACGCAAGCGGCATCCATACCTTTATCTGCTCCAATAGTTGGCTGGATGTCAACTACGGTGCCCCGTTACAGAAGTATCTATTGGACAATACCGCGGGTGCGCTTATCTGCCACAGTGAGGCGGAACGAGAGTTTGAGAGTGCCGACATCAACACCATCGTGAGCATTCTCCGAAACGGAGCACCCGACCCTGATTCCCATATCCGCTTTCTCACGTTCAAGACGTTCATCGGCGACCCAAATATAGAGAACCGTCGGGAGCGAATGCGGACCTATACCGAGTTAGCACAAGCGGGCACACGCGAGAACAGATACGCCGGTGACAAGTGGGGCGGGAAATACCTACGCGCCCCCGACATCTATTGGACGCTTCTGGAGAAAGGAAAAGATAAACTGGTGCGTCTGGGAGACATCGCGAAGGTGCGGTTTGGTATCAAAACCGGGGCCAATGAGTTCTTCTATCTTGATGCTGAACAGATTCAGGAATGGGGCATTGAAGCTGAATTTCTGAAGTCTGTCATCAAGAGTCCGCGAGAATGCAAAAGCATCCGTGTGGATCCGAGCCAGTTGCAGTTCAAGTTATTTATGTGCGATATGGACAAAGCCGCGTTAGCAGGGACTGCTGCGTTGGAATATATTACGTGGGGAGAGTCACAGGGATTTCATCAGCGGCCGAGTTGTCGGTCGAGAGCGCGCTGGTGGGATTTGGGGCAATGGGGATACCCTGATATGTTGTGGTCGGATGCCTACAATGTTCGATTTGGATGTTTTGAAAACGCGGGTGATTATTTTGGGGATAAAAGATTTTTCGTTATAGAATTCAAGGAGAAAAATCTGGCAACACGCGCTTACCTAAACAGCACTATAATCCCTCTGTTAATTGAAACCGAAGGCATCTCCAATTTGGGTGAAGGCGTTATTTATACAAACGTTTATTGGTTAAAGACGCTTCCGATCTTAGCAGAAAACCACATAGCAAAAGAGATTCACCGATGCTATGAAAACATAAAAACGCGGGAGATCCTGCCTATCTTTGATGAGATCCACCAACCTGACCGTCGCGCGCTTGATGCTATCATCTTCAATGCCCTTGACCTCACTCAAGGCGAACAGGATGGCGTGTATGAGGCGGTTGTTAACCTTGTAGAAGCGCGCCTGCGAAAAGCGAGAAGTTTGAAGGGGAAATAGGGGGTGATAAGGAAATGTGCCGATCTTCCGCTCCAGTGGAGCGGTATGTCTATAGCAGGTGTGGCGTTCCCAATCCTCCGCTCCAGCGGAGCGGTATGTGAGTTTGAAATGAATCGGGTCTCAAACTTCCAAATTCGGTTGACATCCGTTCCCCAGATGTGGTATCCTTAACGCAAAGGAAAGGATGAGGTAAATGGCAAAAAAAGTGCCAAGGCGCGTCAGAACGCTGCGCGGATTCTTGGATTGGGCAGAACAATTCAACGACGGGCAATATCTGTTCCGGGGTGTACGAAAAAAATCCCACAAAATAGAAGCAGGTGCCTGTCGGCGTTTACCAGAGGCAGATAGGTATAATCCCGCCAAACTTCTCAAAATCAATCAGGAATTGATAGACAAGGCGAGGCTTTTGGGACACGATCAGTTAAATGGAGAGCGACTGTCCGATCTGCCGTTATTGGCAGAACTTCAACACTTTCGTGCTGCCACCTGCTTAATAGATTTTACCCGTAATGCCCTCATTGCACTCTGGTTTACTTGTGAGCGAATTGCTACTACTGAAACACAAGACCAAGAAAAGAAAACAAATAACGAAAACAAAGTTGAAGAAACAGATGGCAAAGTCTATGCTGTGCGTATTGATGATCCCGCACGTTTTAGGACAATTACCTCCGAATTGCTGGAAAAAAAGATTGATTATTTTTTTCTGGAGGATGAAAACGATAGATATCCGCTGTATCAATGGCAGCCAAAACTTCAGAATAACCGCATTATCGCCCAACAATCCGTTTTCATATTCGGAGGTGCAAAAATTGAAGCAGCGGACGAATGTATTATCAGCCGAGGGGCTAAACAGGACCTTCTGAAAGCATTGGATAAATTGGTAGGTCTCACTGATGCAACGATCTATCCCGATTCTGATGGTTTTGCTCGACTCCATGTCCAGAACAATCCAGATTTTAAACCTGACTCGCAAGGCTATCTCCAACGGGGCATTGAGGTACATCAAAAAGGCGAACGAGAAGAAGCAATCACTTACTATACAACAGTCATATCGCCATCACCCGATGATACCGCGCGGCCTCCAGACAGAGATGTACTCTCCTGGGCACATCATCACCGGGGCACCGCTTATATGAGCGGAAATCCTAAGGAAAGCGCGGTAGACTTGGCGATTGGCGATTTCACCGAGGCGATACGGCTGAAGACAGAGGTGATAGCGTCAGTCACTGAAAATCCTACTAGAGTGAGACGCCTGAAAAAAGAGCTCGCTAGGACTTATGTCTACCGGGCTGATGCTCACTTTTGGAAGAAAGGTGACTCTGATAATGCGCTCACAGACTATGACAAGGCAATAGAACTGAATCCTGAATCCGCTGAGGCCTATAAGGATCGCGGTATTTCCTATCTCAGTAACAGCGATTTTGATAATGTGATCACAGATTATACTAAGGCAATAGAACTGGATCCGGATGATACCAGTATCTATAGATATCGTGGTCTTGCTCACTTTAGAAACAGTGAGATCGATAAAGCTATTGACGACTTTAGCAGAGCA
>JAKZUG010000689.1:0-3173 GCA_047516705.1 Candidatus Poribacteria bacterium
CAAGTCCTGGCAATGCGCGCGACCGATCTCATCACCGAGTATCAAAAGAATGGAAAGACCGCCTTTCAAACCTGCTACAGCCTCCTCTTAGGGCGAGAAGCTAACACTGTTGAAGCAAATATTTTAGAACGGATGGGTATCATACAGATCCACCATGGTTCTGCGGGTTCCAACGTCGTCGCACGTTATCTCGCCACCTTACACACCGGTGCTGTCTCTGACTTTTTTGTTGCAGCGCAGATGGCTTTAGACGGCAACCGGCATTTCGGTGCTATCCACGACATGACGACGTTTATCAATCAAATCGAAGCACTGGATGCCGATGCCCTTGAAAAGGCTATCCATGAACGGATGCAATCCGCGCTGCCGACATTCGGACATCCAGAAATCGCCGCCGCCGGACGCTCCGATGAAATTCAACAAGATCCCAGACCCGCTATCTATTTCAATCCGTTCCTTGAGGCAGTTGATAACGGCGACATTCAACTCGGCGACAGGCAGAAAAAGCGGTTGGCTATCGTACAACGCATTTATCAACTCGCTTTCATTGAAGGCATGGTCCGCCCCGGACGTGAAGACGAACCGCCACTCCGTCTAACACCCAATACCGACTTTGGCGGGTGGGCGGTCCAAGAAGGATTGGATATCTACGAAAGCGACAGAACGCTATTGACATACATCTTCCGCGGCTTCGGATGGATGATGGACGCTCGAGAACAACTCCAAATGAAGATTATCCGACCCATTATCCCTCCACATCCAGATGTCATTCCGACACCAACCGACGATATGACAATTGCGAACGAAGTCGTAGCATTACACAACCGCATGGCAAGCACGAACGCCTTTGACGGATAGCCGTACACTCTCTGGATATTCCAGTGAACAAGCGACCTGGAAACTTCTCTCCTTCGCTGGCGGGGTTTGATGAAGATTAAGTATTTAAATCCGTAATTTCCGAACGTGCTATAAATAGCACAACTACAAGCAGAACCGTTCGTAGTAGGGCGATTCATCGCCCGTCAATTACCGAATTATTTTTTCAAACTTCATGTAACCCCGCCTGTGTATCGCTAATTTAGATATTACTATAATAAAATTATGCTTGACAGGAACTCCGTGCTCCCTACCAACAACTTTTTATCGGATGACCTGTAGTGAGGAAGAATCAGTGATTGAACTAGCGCAATTAACAGTGCCAACTGAGGGTGAAAGAATAGGATTCGTCGACGGGCAGCTCGTCGTACCGAATAATCCGATTATCCCTGTCATTGAAGGTGATGGTATCGGGCGAGACATTATGAAGGCGACACGGAACGTCGTTGATACAGCCATCCAGACGGCATACAACGGTGAAAAACGGATCGTCTGGTTTGATGTCTATGCTGGCGAAAACGCCATGGCAAAATACAATGAATGGCTGCCACAGGATACCTTTGATGCTATCGAATACTTCCGCGTTGCCTTAAAGGGACCACTAACGACACCCGTCGGCGGTGGTTTTCGTAGTTTAAACGTGACCCTGCGTCAAGTGCTTGAACTCTACGCATGTGTTCGTCCTGTCCGTTACTTCCAAGGTGTCCCCGCACCTGTCACACATCCTGAAAAGATGGATGTCGTTATCTTCCGTGAGAACACCGAGGATGTCTACGCTGGTATTGAGTGGGAACAAGGCACTCCGGAGGTGAAAAAGTTTATTGAACTGCTCCGCACCGAAATGGGTGTAGAGGTCCGGGAAGATTCCGGTATCGGCATAAAACCCATCAGCATTTTTGCCACCAAACGCTTGACACGCATGGCGATCCAATACGCAATCGACCACGGTAGACCCAGTGTCACTTTTGTCCACAAAGGTAACATCATGAAGTTTACCGAAGGCGCATTCTGCGCTTGGGGATATGAACTTGCCAAAGAGGAGTTCTCCGAGCAAACCATCACGGAGGACGAACTCTATAGCGACTATGACGGTAAGTGTCCTGAAGGCAAAATTATCGTCAATGACCGGATCGCCGACAGCATGTTACAGCAGATTCTCACACGGACGGATGAATACGATGTGATTGTCACACCGAACCTGAACGGCGACTATCTCTCGGATGCAGCGGCAGCACAGGTCGGCGGTATCGGCATGGCTCCCGGTGGTAACCTCAGCGACGAAGTCGCACTCTTTGAGGCGACGCACGGCACTGCACCCAAGTACACCGACCAAGATGTCGTCAACCCGGGCTCGCTTATTCTCTCTGCGGTAATGATGCTGGAACATATCGGCTGGCATGAAGCCGCTGACCTGATTATCGCGGGACTTGAGAAAACCATCCTCCAAAAGCGGGTCACCTACGATCTGGAGCGTCTCATGGAAGGCGCGACAAAGGTCCGTACCTCCGAATTCGGCGCAGCCATTATCGAAAACTTTTAGCGATAGCACTTTCACCCTACATAACGCAGGAGCAGCACATGTCCTTAAAAACAAAACTTATTCTGGGAGCAGGTGTGTTGACTGCTATCGGCATCGGAATAGGTCTCGAATTATATCGCCTTCACAGCCGTATTCTGGAAGAGTTAGTCGCAATCCGCCAGCAAGGCGAGCGGTAGGTCGTTTTATAAGTGCACCATGGGTATTAATTTGAGAAAAGCAACAGTCTTGGTACCCAGGCCCGGTAGGTGCGGTTTGTAACCGCGCTGGGTCTTATTCCAAAACCTTGCATACCTCAAAGCCTTCTTTAGTCCCGTAGGAACGGCATGTTTATAGCAGCATTTTTGAGCAAAAAGTCAAGCCCTGTAAGGGCGGCATGTTTATATTTTTAATTGCTAAAACGCTGGCAAAAACCCCTAAATTTACACCTATGGTGCGGTTTCTAACCGGACTTGCATAATCACTATCACCTTTACCACTAAACCGGTGGAGTGACAGGTGTAGGGGTTTTAACAAAATATTTACACATTCCTGAAATGCAGGTATACATCATGATTACCGAACTCGGCGTGCAAAATTTCAAATCATGGAAAGATACGGGTAAGTTGCAGATAGCACCCTTAACTGGGTTCTTCGGCGCGAACAGTTCCGGCAAAACCAGCATCCTGCAAACACTGCTCATGCTCAAGCAGACTGTGGAGCGTCCACCGGATTGGAACGAAGTGATTGATTTCGGTGACGATAATTCCCTCGTTAACTT
>JAKZUG010000690.1:0-3398 GCA_047516705.1 Candidatus Poribacteria bacterium
GACCCAGCTATCCCATCTGGTGAAACAGGACTCCGCCATCGTTCGGCTGATAAATTTGCTAAACAGACGGAACACGTTGTTCTTGCGGTGTCGCAGAGCCGGAATACGCTTACCTTATATCTCAAAAACCAACACTATATCTTCCGGGAACGTCCGGTTTTGCTCTCTGGCGCAAATCAAACCATGCTCGCACTGACCCAGTACGTCAAAGCAATGCAAAATGCTGTCACTATGCTGAATTGGGCTGAATTAAGTGGGAAAGTTACCTTAGCGATTGTCGTCAAGGCTATCCAATTGTGTGAAAGAGTTCGCCGTGCTGAGCAGGAATTGAACCTATATGGAATTGAATTAGGCACACAGGCAGAATCCATACAGCACATCCCAGAACGCACAACTGAAATTGAAAGTGGGTTTCTGATTGCTAAAGATTACTATCATAAGAGTTTACGCGATGAAGCTGAAGCATTCGAGAAAATTATAGGACTTGATGCAAAAAGCCTCGCAAATCAGAGCAATATTAGTGAGGCTTTAGGATATCCCGGAGATATTCGGAATACCTTTGAAATCCTTGAACCACGTGGATACCGAATGCTGAGCCAGGTGCCTCGCGTCCCTTTCAATATTGTTGAGAGCATCGTTCACGAATTCAAAACATTGGATAGGATTTACACAGCTGCTATTGGTGAACTCCAAGCGATTAACGGGGTCGGCGAAGCGAGGGCATCTACAATCAAGAATACACTCTCGCAGATGAAAGCCACTACTACTCAACCGCATGCCCTTGCTTTATCAGTGTTTGAATAGCAGAAAAACACCACGAAAATTGTGTTTTTTATGGGTTATGGTGGAATATAAAAATAGGTAGACATTTACTGGTAGGTGTGCTTGCGAAGTGCATTTACCAGCAGTGTATCGTTAATTGTTAAATTGACTATCATAACGAGCAAGAGATACAGCGCGCATGTCTGTTTCGCGTATTGTTGTGCCTCTGCTCGTAAATTTTAGGAGAAAGTTCCGCAACCGTCTCCTTTGTATCACAGCGATGCTATGTAGACAAAAAACTGGAAATTAAACTGAGGTCAATAATAAAAAGGAATTAGAAGGAGTCACAAAATGAAACAATTCATCGCTTTACAGCGGAAGTATAACTTCGCATCGGGTAAGATTTTGATTATCGCGATGCTTCTCGTCTCTTTAGCTTTTGCAGGCTGTAGTGGGAAACTCGGAAAAATTGAACCATCTATAGTTGACACGGCAATCGCGGACGCAGAGGCAGCTATCACAGCAGCGCGGGACGTTGATGCCGCATCGCTTGCACCTGATGTATTTCAAGCTGCTATATCCCACCTTGAAGCCGCGAAAGTAGCACTCACCGAGAAAAAAGGCAGCGACGCACTCCGCCTCGCATACCAAGCGACTGCTGATGCCAGACTCGCACATAGGCATGCCACCAACGTTACCAAAAACTCAAAATTGAATGCTACAATCCTTCAAAAGGAAGCCGGGGCGGAGGAGCTCCGTCAGAAACTCAGTACTAAAGAAAGAGAACTCGCGCGGATCCAATCCGAGATACAAACCGCTCGCGGTGAGGAAGAGCAATTGAACCAGAGGCTTCGCGATCTTCAGCAAAAGAACCGTGAACTCGCCATTACACGCGAAAACTACGGAAAAGAGGTTGCCGAACTCTTCAAAACTTTGGAAGAAATGCAGACACACGGCAAGCGGGCAGAAACTGAAATCCGTAACTACGGAAAAGAGATTTCGGCACTCCGCCGCAGACTTGATATCACCGACAAGATGGTTAAAGAAGAGGGGTATCAAAAACGCGCCGCTATTGCTGCGGCAGAATCCCTCAGAAAGCAGATACGCGAACAGGCAGAAATCTATACCCAAAAACTCGCAGAGGCGGGTCAGCAGGGCGTAGCTGCTAAACACGCAGAATTTATTAAACAGCAGGCGCAAGCATCGCGTGCTTATGAAGCCAGCAAACCGCCACTTTCGCCTGCTAAAACGGGACGTACCTCTCTTTCTACAGAGCAGATAGCAGCTGGCAAAGCTGCACTGAGTAATTGGGAAGCGGCATGGCAGAGCAAAAATCTAAATACCCATCTTGCCTCTTATGAACCCAACATTGTCGTTGATAAAGTGGTGATTCACGAGAGTAAAGAAGAACGAAGTAAAATTGACAGACAGCAGCTGGAGTCGGATCTTCGTCAGATGAGCCAGCACGCGTGGACGCAAGTCAAAACCGACACCGAAGTCGAAAGTGAGAGCATCATCAGTATCCAACAAATGAGTCGGTTAGTTGCTCCGGCAGCTGATGAGAACGCTACTGCACTCTATAATATTTGGATTCGCGAAGTTTGGATGCATCAGGTCGGTAACAACTGGAAAATTCATCATGAAATCTGGAAAATTTTTGAGAATGTGCCAGACCTTTAAACTACGAGGGAGGTTAGATTGTGAACGACGTACAGAACCGGCAAAACAGTCCTAAGAAATCCAATATGTCCCGGAGCCTAATATGGGGTGGTGCCATCGCGGCAATCGTTATCGCTTTTGTTCTATTCCTCGTGATATTCATGAGTTCGAGTGAAACCCCTACTGCCTTTTTGGCGAAATGGAAAAGTGCCCTTGAATCCAGCGATGCCAAGAAGTATGAATCCCTCTGGATAAAAAGTGAACGCCAGCGATCCGATACGAGTTATCAAAGTACTGCGAGGCTCCTAAGAGATAATGTCAACTTTGAAGTTAACCTGGAAGGGAGCAGTCAACCCTACCGCGTCCCTCGATTCCCGAATCGCTATCGAATTGAAGGGATTCCTGTGACGGCTTACCTGCCAGATGGACCGCAACAGCAGTTGCGAAACCTCGTTATTGAAAAGAAGGGCATTATCCAACAGCGGTGGAAAATTATCCAAGATGAAATCGTCGGTGAAGGAATGGTCGCGACGGTCTCACCTGAATCCACATCGCAACCGAATCTTCGCAATAATTCTAATAGCCCTGTAGCACCCTTAGTCCTCGCTTGGAAAAGTGCATTGGAAGCGCAGGATGTGAAGACGTACACCGATTTGTGGGATAAGTCCGCCCGAAAAAAACGGGCAGCAAGTTTCCGGCACGCAACTGAATTGATGTCGCAAACCCACATCGTTGAGATCCAATATGCTACCTACAGTCCTGTTCCAACCCAGAGAAACCGCCATGTCGCTGACGGCATTCGCGTGACTTTACTGAATGGCGAGGACATCATTGAAACCCACAATCGCACACTCACTATTGAGAAAAAAGGGTTTTTCAGGCGAAAATGGAAACTCATTAACGATCAGATCGGTGAGATATCTGGTGCCATCGCGCTCGCACGGGCTGAACAAACGGGGGCTAACACGGTTTCTGGC
>JAKZUG010000691.1:0-10416 GCA_047516705.1 Candidatus Poribacteria bacterium
ATCGTAGGGTGTTCCAATCTGAAACGCCCATTTCGTGACAAGTTTTTTGACATTTTCAGTGTTAACCTGTGTCAGTTGGCTGTATCGCCAACTTTTGTAGTCCTGTCCATACATCAACCAACTTTCCGGATCATCTTGTGCTGAAAGTAACATCTCGTTAGTGACAGGTTGGAGGTCTGCCGCGCGGTTGGCTATAACCGTACCCGGTATCACAACAAGTACTAAAACTACGACAAAGATGGCAAAACTTAAACATTTTGTGTCTATACAATAGTTCACTGCTTCCGAAAAAATATGCCTGCTCATGTGTCGCCTCCTTATGCTTGTAACGCTACAATTTCAATTTCTTTCTGCTTTAGAAATAGGACTAACGCAATTTTTCCATGAGATCCTAAGTATTGCGCACCGCTGGCGAGGTTGGAAACCTCGTCAGCAAAGAAGTGTGTAAGTCCTGAGAAATCATCTCATAAAGGAAACGTGAGGTATTTCACATTCTTGCAAAAATGTATCGCTCGAATGTTAGTTTACCAAAAATCAAGTTTTATGTAAACCTCGATTTTTTTGGCATAGGGCTATTTAGTTTTCGGTTTTTTATCCAATTCGTTTTGGGGTCGCGATTCGGAGATCGCTCCTACAGTGGGACGTTTCGATTTAGCGTTTGCACTTATTGGAGAACTAAACGACCCTATTTCAGCAGGTTGATTGCTTTTTAGATATAGCATACGTAAAGCACAATTGGGGAATCGGATAGGCAGCACTGTCAATTTTTTCCTAACCTTGCCTGCTCTCCGGCGTGGTAAGAACTCCGAACCAGTGGTCCTGATTCTACATGCCGAAATCCCATTTCTATACCTACTTCTCTGAGTTCATCGAATTCTTCAGGGGTATAGTAGCGTTGAATTGGTAGGTGACGTGGAGAGGGCGAGAGATACTGTCCTATCGTGAAAATATCGCACCCGGTGTTGCGAATGTCCTGCATGGTTTCCAAAAGTTCCGTCACAGTTTCACCTAAGCCAACCATGACTCCAGATTTTGTGAGCATCTGTGCATCAAGTTGTTTGCTGACTTGAAGGAGTGTCAGCGTCTGCTGGTAATTCGCGTAAGGACGGACGCGGCGGTAGAGACGCGGGACTGTCTCTGTATTGTGATTCAGCACTTCAGGACGTGCTTGCACTATGACTTCAAGCGCGTCCCAATTCCCTTCAAGGTCGGGGATAAGCACTTCCACTGTGCATTCAGGGCGATGTTTCCGCGCTTCCGCGATGCATTCAGCGAAGACGCTTGCACCCCCATCGGTGAGATCATCGCGATTGACTGAGGTAATAACGATGTGTTTTAGTTTTAGGTAACCGACCGCCTCTCCGAGTCGTCGTGGTTCATCGGCATCAACAACGCCGCCGGGGGCTCCTTTTTTCACAGCACAAAACATACATCGGCGCGTACAAACATCGCCTAATATCATGAAGGTTGCGGTCCGGCTGTTCCAGCATTCGCCGATATTCGGACATCGTGCTTCTTCACAAACAGTGTGGAGTTGCAGATCCCGCATGAGCTTTTTGAGTTCAGCGTAGTTGCCACCGCCCGGAATTCGCGCCTTAATCCACGACGGATGACGACGTTGTGCTGTTTTTGCGTCAACTATCGGAAGCGTCTTTAGCATTTTCCTATCCGCTTTGTTATGCACAGGTGGCGGGAGAGGGTGGGAGTCGAACCCACCTATCCACTTGCATGGACAAGCCGGTTTTGAAGACCGGTAGGGCCACCGGACCCTATCCCCCCCCACAATCACGGCATGCTTATGTTTTCGACTGCCGCGGGTGTAATCTTCGGACGTTGCCGTCTCGAACCGTGAGGTTCTGGCTGTCACAGTACTCTAAGAAAGGCACCGCGTATTTTCGTGAAGTTTGTGCCGTTTCACGAAATTCAGCAACGGTTATTGTCTCATTTTGGCGAAGGTGATCGGTTAATAATTCGCTAACTTTCTCAAAAACAGTTTTGTGAATGAAAAAATTATCTGCTATCTTGATGAATTGCCCTAAATTTAGAAGGGCAAAAAACGTGGATTCAAGTACCTTCGCAGTGTATTCTGGCAATAAAGTGTTGAGTTCACTGAGTGCGGGTGTATTCATACCCGCCTCCAAGAATAATTTCTTCAGGGTCTCTTTTGCTGTCTCTTCCTCTTGGGAAAACTGAATCTCGTGGGATGCCAAACGGAGCAGATTCCCCTCTTTAACAAGTTGACGTTCAGTAATGAGTTGGTTTTCAAGTTTCTCAAAACCGAGTTCATCCATGTTTAGTTTTCGGCGAAGTTGTGACGCATTTTGACCCGCAAGCAGTGGCTGTGCCTCATGAAACGCTGCCAATGCGTCTACTATTTTTTGTTTAGCTGTTGATGTCCGTGCTGCGTCGGAAACGAGTGGTGTCCTCCCCGATTTATCCCAACGGACGATTTTTTCTTCAGTTTCGAGTCTGTTTAAGAGGGTTTTTACATCCGTTTGTGAATGCGGGAGATAGTAATAAAGAAACGATTCTGAGACGCAAAGGGTTTCGCTATTTACCAATACGGTGTTAACTATCTGGGAGTCATCGGCTTCTTCCCACTGTGCTAAAGTGGCAATGGTTTCTGGAGTGAACCGCTTATGTTTTGGGGCGAATGGATTAATAACCTCACCGCCACCAACTGTATGTTGTGCTGAGAAATCACGTAAAATGATTCGGTCACCTCTAAACGTTAAAATCGGTTGCTCTAAACGGAGCTGGACTTGCACGTTGTCTCCAGGCAGAATTGCCTCGTCAACGAGCAAAATCAACCGACAAAATATTTCGCGGGTACCCAGATACGCACGAAAACGGCTCCAATGTTCAATGATCCTCGGAAATGAGGATAGCACCTGCAAAGACACATCTATGTTGTCAGTTACCTGAGAAAATTCAATCGGGCAGAGGACATCGCCGCGTTGAATATTCTGTGCCGAGGTACCAGAGAGGTTCAGTGCCGTTCTCTGTCCCGCTTGAGCGACGGATGCGGGTTCATTGTGGACCTGTATCCCTCGCACCCGAACGGGATCCCCCTGTGGGAGAATCACCATCCGTTGTTCTCGATTAATTGATCCACCAATAAGGGTACCTGTCACAACAACGCCGAACCCTTGCACAGTAAAAATCCGATCAACATACAGCCTCGGGATACCGTCATTCTCCTCTGATTTTGTTGCGAGTGCCACCTGTTCAACAATAGTCTGCTTTAGGGTTTCGATACCTGCACCAGTTATTGAAGAAACACTAACGGTCGGAATCCCTTCGAGGCTTGTCCCGACGAGCATCTCTTGTGTCATTTCGGTTGCTTCCGCCAATTCATCAGGCGTTGCCAAGTCAGATTTTGTCATGACGAGGATGCCATTTGAGATGCCAAGTAAATCTAAGATTGCCAAGTGTTCAAGCGTCTGTTCTTGCACGCCTTCTTTTGCGTCAACGACAAAGAGGACAACATCCATTCCGTAGGCACCGGAAAGCATACTTCGGATAAATTTCTCGTGTCCGGGTACATCAACGATGCCAGCGCGTGAGTTATCGGGTAGGTCAAAGTAGGCAAAACCTAACTCAATAGATAAACCGCGCTCACGTTCCTCCTTGAGCCGGTCGGTCTCGATACCCGTGAGTATACCGACGAGAGCGGTTTTCCCATGGTCAACATGCCCTGCAGTTCCGATGATAAGGTGTCGACTATCTTGATGCATGCGTTAATTCCGGTGGTTTACTCAGGCTTAGGCATTAAAGGCGCGCATGGATAAGCTTGCCAACTCGATTGAATCTGACGTTTCCTACCAATTTCCACACTTCCCACACTTTCGCGGGACGCGCGTCAAATGACCAGTACACCATAAACGCTTGCCCTTTGATGTCGGTAACATCTACGGGACCCCATGAACGGCTATCACTACTCTGGTCTCGGTTGTCGCCCATCGCGAAGACCTTGCCTTTCGGGATAGTAAACGGTTTGCCATCAGGGAACTTCCGCCTAAATTGACTTGCGGTTAAAGTATAATCAAAAAAGGGTTCAGTATCTGGCAGGTACTCTGGTTGACGGAACGGTGGGAAATCGCCTCTTTTGAAGTGGCTAAAGCTCATGTGTTTTGTATAGTGCTTGTCATCAACTGCTGCGCCGTTTACATAAAGTATATTCCCACGTGTTTCAACAGTGTCACCTTCAACGGCTACGGTGCGCTTGATGAAATTTCGCTCCCGGTCATGTGGTGGGATAAAAACGAAAACGTCACCACGGGAAGGCTTATGGAAATCGAAAACTTTTATATCTGTGCCGGGGATTGTAATGCCGTAGATAAACTTGCATACCAGAATCCGGTCTCCAATAAGGAGCGTGTCTTCCATTGAACCCGATGGGATTTTGAACGCTTCAACGACAAAAGGTCGAATAAATCCAAAAACGAGAATGAGTGCTACAACGATTACTTGGGCATATTCCCATACGATGGTTTTCCGAAACTTTTGCCATTTAGATAATTGGGTATCGTTATCGTTCATCAAAATCTTCGGCGTGGAAACCTCGCCTTTCAAGGCGGAGAGGAAACGCCGTCCTTTCTTTTTTGTTGACAAATAACGTCAAAAATGTTAGAATAGTCGTAAAGTAAGAGGCTAAAAACCCTTACTCTATGGGATGCGTTGATAATATCCGCATCCAAGTAACTCGAGGACGTTTGTTCGCTCGAACAACTTCCGCATTCGGAAGTGTCTGAGGTTCTAAGTTTGGAACGAAAGTTCCATGCGGGTGGCTTCCCCCCAACACGGTGGCACTTAGGTAAAGTTACGAGCCAAGGCCGTGGTAACATAAACAGTCGAGAAGGAAGGGGTCTTAACAAGCTCCCGACTTTAGTTGGCGGGTAGTTGACGATATTTTGAAGCCTCTATGACTAAAAGCGTTCTCCTTTTCTCAGTTTAATTTCTCTTGAAAAAATCTGGTTCTGAGGTGATGAGTTTACCGATTCGATCAAGCCTAATGTTTCCTACTAATTTCCAGACTTCCCATAGCTTCGCGGGACAGTCAGCAACCGACCACATAACCATAAATGCCTGCCCTTTAATATCATCTACAGCTACTGGTCCCCAAAAGCGGCTGTCGCTACTCAAATCGCGGTTATCGCCCATCGCGAAAACCATCCCTTTGGGAACAACAAACGGCTTGCCTTCAGGAAACCTTCGCCTAAACTGACTTTCAGTTAAAGCGTAATCGTCGTAACTTTCGTTGTCAGGGATATATTCTGGCTTCCGAAATGGTGGAAAATTCCTTCTATAATTATTGAACGTCAAATGTTTCGTATAGGCACTATCATTAACGGCTTGACCGTTCACATAAAGTGTTTTCCCTTCGGTGTAAACCGTGTCCCCTTCAACAGCAACAATCCTCTTGATGTAAAATAGTTCCCGCTCATGCGGTGGAACAAAAACGAAAACATCACCGCGTGCGGGTTGATGAAGATCTAAAATTTTTATATCTGTGCCGGGAATTTTCACGCCGTAGATAAACTTGCACACCAGAATACGGTCACCGATGAGCAGTGTGTCCTCCATGGAACCAGAGGGGATTCTATACGCATCAACAATAAAAGGACGTATCAGACCGAACATGAGAATCAGTAAAACAAGGATGGGTTTCGCATGCTCTCTGACCCAAGCTTTTTGTAATATTTGCTGTATGGATAATTTAGTGTGGGGTGTTTGCCCGCGCTGCTGTGTATTATTCATAATAGAGAACCGTTTGATAAGACGGCATCCTCCTTTTCCAATATAGGACAGGTTTACCCATAATCCCGACTGTGTATTTTATTCCTATTACTCATCGGTTGCCAGCATTGCCGTGAACGCTTCTTGTGGCACATCAACTTTGCCAATCTGTTTGAGCCGTTTTTTGCCCTCTTTCTGTTTCTCCAACAACTTCCGTTTCCTGCTCACATCGCCGCCGTAGCATTTCGCGGTAACATTCTTTCGGAGTGCCCGAACCGACTCACGAGCGACAATCTTGTTACCAATTGCTGCTTGAATCGGCACTTCAAACATCTGGCGAGGGATCAATTCTTTGAGTTTGCTAACTAATACTTTCCCACGCGTTTCTGCCGTATCACGAGGCAAAATAGTCGAAAGTGCATCCACAGGATCACCGTTAAGTAGCACATCCAATTTTACTAACTTCCCGGTTTTGTATTCGCCGATGTCGTATTCTAACGAGCCGTATCCACGGGTCAGTGACTTAAGTTTCGGATAGAAATCCATCAACATTTCACTGAGCGGAAGTTCGTAAAGCAATTGCACACGAGTCGCGTCCAATTGGTTCATTCGCTTATATACACCCCGACGCCTCTGACAAAGTTCCATTACATTTCCGATGTAGTCGCGCGGCACAATGATGTCAATATTGATATACGGCTCTTCAATTCGTTCGATGTTATTCGGTTCGGGAAGATGTGCCGGGTTATCAACGGGGACGTGGCCACCAGTTTTCAGATGAACTCGGTACATGACACTCGGCGCAGTCCGGACAAGTGCGAGTCCAAATTCCCGCTCAAGACGTTCATGGATTATCTCCATGTGGAGCAAACCTAAAAAACCACACCGAAACCCGAAGCCGAGTGCAATGGAGGTTTCAGGTTCAAAATTAAAAGAGGAATCATTGAGACGGAGTTTGTCGAGTGCATCCCGCAGGGCATGAAATTGATTCGTGTCTGCTGGATACAAGCCGCTGAACACAAGCGGTTTCATCTCGCGATAACCGGGCAACGGCGTTTCAGTCGGTCTCATGTGATCTGTGATGGTATCGCCTATTTTCGCCTTGTCAATTTCTCGGATGCCAGCGATAAGGTATCCGACACCTCCAATGCGTAATTCTGAGGTCTTTTGCATCTCTGGTGTAAAGATGCCTACTTCCTCAACCTCATAGGAGCGTCTTGTCCCCATGAGCCGAATTTTTTTCCCGGGTTTCACACTGCCATCAAAGATTCGGGTGTACATAATGACCCCGCGATAGTTATCGTAGACGGAGTCAAGCACAAGTGCTTTCAAAGGGGCTTCAATCTCCCCCGCAGGTGCAGGAATCCGATTGACAATTGCCTCCAATACGGCGGGGATACCGATTCCCATTTTCGCACTAACGAGGAGCGCATCGTCTGCCGGGATACCTACGACTTCTTCTATCTGTCGTTTGGCTTCATCAGGGCGCGCCGTTGGTAAATCAATCTTATTGACAACTGGAATAATATCGAGATCGTTGTTAATAGCAAGATACGCGTTCGCCAAGGTTTGTGCTTCGACCCCTTGAGCAGCATCGACAATTAAAATCGCACCCTCACACGCCGCGAGACTACGTGAGACCTCATAAGTAAAATCGACGTGTCCGGGGGTATCAATCAAGTTGAGTTCGTAGTGGTTTCCGTCTGGGGCGGGATAGTGCAGTTTGACAGCGGTGGCTTTAATGGTAATACCGCGTTCACGTTCCAAATCCATCACATCAAGCACCTGTTCGCGCATATCGCGCTCGGCGAGCGTGTCAGTATGCTCAATAAGCCTGTCGCTTAGCGTGCTTTTCCCGTGGTCAATATGTCCTAAAATACAGAAATTCCGTATATTTTCAAGATTCGTTGGCATAGTGTATATAGTATATCACAACGTCTGTTCAATTGTCTATAGAATTACGTCTATTTTTAAGCAGTCGACTGTCAGCCATTAGTCGTCAGTGGTCAGTGAGAGTCGCGACCCGGAGGTCGCTCCTACAGAAAGCGTCTGTCTGTTGGCAGTTTTCAATTTGCTTTGCATATCAAAGGGAGGCGCGATCGGATGATGTCGCCTCCCTGCACAGATATACAAATGGCTATGGATATCTCTATAGCGGCTTGATCTTGATGTTTCTGCACCAGATTTTCCCGCCGTGGTCTTGGATGCCGATGTGCCCACTTCGTGGGAAATCCTTGAGCGGAATGCCAAACTTATTTCTGCTGCCATCCGGGTTTTGGTGCGGTGTATCCCAGTCATCCAGATCGGCGCGGACGATTTCTTCGCCGGTGAGTGTTACGGCAACAATGCTACTATCACATGTGATGCTCATCTGATTCCATTCACCGGCGGGTTTGCAAGTGTTCCGGGTCGGTCCCAGAGCATCGTAAAGTGCACCGCAGTCATGGCTATCAGCCGGTTCCTTACCGTGTGTGTCTAAAATCTGGATTTCAAGTCCGCTCTGAACTGGGTCATCCAGATCTGCCCATCGGATAAAAATTCCGCTGTTGGCTTTCAGATCGGTTTTGAAATCGAGTGTCAGTATGAAGTTGTCGTAGTGTTGTTCAGTATAGAGGTATTTCCCTCCCTGAACAGTGCAGAGAATACTGCCATCGTCAACAACCCATCCTTCGGCGTTTCCAGTAGTCCCCCAACCGTTGAGTGTCTCACCATCAAATAGGGAAATCCATCCTTCAGCTTTCTCTTTTTCTGATAACATAGTTTCTCCTTTTACTTATAGACGCGGACGCACGGTTCTCTAACGCACTGTGCATCCTTCCTAACGTAGACTCTCTAAAAATAGTCTTCCGATATCAAGATTATATTCAAAATCTGTTGCCGACCAAGGACTGTTATACCCAATAATCGGCACATAACTTTCATGACGCGAACCGTGGGAACGCACCGACGTTGGTTCTGCAGCAGCTGCCAATTCACCGAAGACAGTCGTTTTATCTGCTAATACAAAGATGTCCCCGATCCGTTCAGGGTGGAGTCGAAATGTGCTGGCTGCATCTTCTGCACAATACGCCTCCTCAATACCGGGCGTATCCAGGAGTTTCTGAACTGCTTCCGGCGTATCAGCACAGTTGTTGAGGAACACATAAGCTGCACCGCCTAAGTTGCCATGATGTGCGACATACCGATCCTTAATAATAGGGATAGCGTTCGCGGGGATACCGTGCTCTGTTAGCAAGCGACCTGGGTCGAGCGCGGTAGTCTTTTCCAACATCCCGTGGTCTGCCGTGATATAGATTTCGCGCTCTGGATCATCATCTACAATGTCGCTGATGATTTGGTCAAGTATCGCGAGATGGCGTTGCGACAGTTCAGCATCGGGCGCGTATTTGTGTTGGACCCAATCCGTTGTTGAGCAGTAGACAAGTTCCGGGTCGTCTCTACGCAAAGTCTCGCGCACAGCACGGAGGAGCCACCAGTTGATTTCGATTGAATAAATCGGCTCAACCTGTCCAGCAATATGGATATATTCAGGGGGCGGTGCTTCGGCGGCGACAGCGATGTCGGCACCCGTTTCCAACATCCGTAACAACTTTTTCTTTGTGACAAAGAGCGCAGTTTTGTCTGCAAATTTAGACGCTTTTGCCGTTTCAAAGAGTGTCGGTGCGAGAAGGAAACGGTTATCCTCAATAAATTCGCCTTTGCCAGTTGTTCTGTCTACATGGTAATTTGTGGTGATACCGTGCGTCTCTGGAAATGTGCCAGTTGCAATGCTCACGTTGTTGACATTCGTAACGGACGGAATAACGGCATTGGCATGCCGATAGAATCCGGCTTTTGCCAATTTTTGAAGGGTAGGGAGGTCGCTCGCTGCGAGGTAGTCATGACTCCCGGCATCGATGCAGAGGATGAGAATTTTTCGTCTTTTCACGCTTTGTGTGTAGCCCCGCTCTCTAATGTTTTAGCAGTTGACTTTATCTGCCTACCAAGGAAATTGTAGCAGCTATCCATCCAAATTGCAAATTTTTGATGGGCACGAGTGTGTAAAGTTTCCGTCAATGTGTCGGCGATTTCTGAGCGTCAGGAAACCACCTTTGACAAAATATTTACACGCGCTTACGTCAACATCGTAATCAGAACCATTCAGAGTTATTCAGATCTCGGTTTTCGGTCAGGTTTCCACGTAAGGCTCGATAGAGGCAGTTTTGAGGCGTACTCGTATCCATAAGCGATCTGTATTCCGAACCGCACCCGATTGTGAAAAAAGGCGCGAAACCCATAACCTCTTAAAACTGGGTGGCACTGCAGAGCCATTCGGCTTCCATTTTGCCCTTATTCTCGGCTTCACTGATCGGATTTCTAACCTCGCTTTTCACCTCGTTCACCAAATTGTACAGGACTTACGCAAATTGAACAGACAAGATATGTTTTTGGCTGAAAAATGCCTCGCAGCGAGAGCATTTCGGTGTTTTTACCCCCTAAACCCTCCTTATCAGGGAGACTTTAAGAGAAAGTGCATAAGTCTTACGCTCATGTAAAAAGTATGTGCGATTGTTTCTAACGAAGGTAGTCACCACGCGGGTTTGACATCTTCATTAGCACACAGTCTTTACATGAGCCAACATTTTTTGATGTCTCCACCAAAGAGATTGAGAATTTGATAATGAATGGGTTTAAGAT
>JAKZUG010000692.1:0-8424 GCA_047516705.1 Candidatus Poribacteria bacterium
AAGCATTTGGTCTCATTAACGAGGGCGGACTTTCATCCCAAACCTAAAGGATTGGGTTTTCAGTCCGTAAACAGGATAATATTCTGCTTGAACAATTGCTTTTATGAGTGCATCAAGACGTTAATATAATACCCTATTTTAAGAAAAATTGCCAATCAATTTTTCTTCTTCACAGAGACAATATTTTCCATAGTTTTTTCTCTTGATAAAAAATGTGAAATATGATATATTGATAAAAATTGAGAAGTAACCAATTGTCCAATCAACGCTATAACCTTAATCTGAACTTACAATTGTAAGGAGGCACCGTATGTCTGAGAAAGAAAAAAAGCAGGGCACGAACATCTCGCGCCGGAGCTTCTTAAAAGGCGTAGGCACCGGCACCGTTGCCGTAACCGTCGCCCCAAGCGTCTTAATCGGTAGCGAGAAAACCGCTGATGCCCAACAAGTAGGCGACGCTGTTGAGAGCGCAACAATTCAACTCAATATTAACGGAAAACCGTATCAAGTTGAAGTTGAAGCACGCACAACCCTCTTGACCGTTTTACGCGACGGAATTGATACGAGCGGGAACAATGTTGACCTAACCGGTGCCAAACTCATTTGTGACCGCGGTGAATGTGGCGGTTGTACCGTCATGGTAGATGGGAAAACGGTCTACGCCTGCATGATGCTTGCAATGGATGCCCAAGACAAGCAAATAACGACTGTTGAAGGGATAGCCGATGGCGACGATCTGCACCCTGTCCAGGAAGCGTTCATCCAGCACGACGCGCTGATGTGTGGATTCTGCACACCCGGTTTCATCGTCTCATCCGCAGTACTGTTGGGTGAAAACACAAAACCGACGCTTGAAGAAATTAAAGTTGGTTTGTCGGGCAACACGTGTCGCTGTGGCACCTATCCGTTCATCTTTGATGCTGTCAAGACTGCATCCAAGAAGATGTAATTCCTATTGCATTACTTGAAAGCAAGTCTCGGCTTGCGAGACGCAAAAGTCTACCGTTCTATTCGAGCGGTCGTCTATAGGAGGAAGACACATGGCATCATGGGGAGAAGCAAGTGAATCTCGTCTCATCGGCAAACGGATACCCCGTTTGTCAGGTAGGGATAAAGTCACTGGAAAAGCGAAGTATACCTTTGATATCAATCGACCGGGGATACTTTACGGACGTATCTTACGTTCTGAAGTCGCACACGCGAACGTTGTAGGTGTAGACCTAAGCGAAGCGGAAGCACTACCCGGTGTCAAAGCAGTCATACAAATTGTTGAAGTTGGAAAGAAAATTCGTTACCAAGGGCAAGAGATTGCCGCAGTCGCAGCGGAAACCGACGATATCGCTAAAGACGCAATCCGACTTATTCGTGTCGATCTGGAAGAACTACCTTATGTCGTCACAGAAGCAGACGCGATGGCTGAAGGTGCACCGCAAATCCGAGACGATTGGACAGGTAATCAGAGCGATCCTAACGTCAGAGAGGCGGGCGACCTTGAAGGCGGATTTGCCCAAGCCGCTGTTGAGGTGGAGGCTACCTATCACACTCCTGTCCAAACCCATGTCTGTTTGGAAACACACGGGCATGTTGCTGAATGGGAAGATGAGCAGAACCTAACAGTCTGGGCATCTACACAGGGCGTTTTTGGTGTTCGCAACGATTTGGCAGGCTCCTTTAATCTACCCGCAAACCAAGTCAGAGTCATCACAGAACACATGGGTGGTGGTTTCGGTAGCAAATTCGGACCCGGTGTGGAAGGACGCACTGCCGCTGATTTAGCACGTATCACAGGTAGAGCCGTCAAGTTAATGCTCACTCGGAAGGCGGAGCACCTCGTTGCTGGCAATCGTCCTTCAATGACACAGCACGTACGTGCTGGCGCGACGGGCGATGGACGACTCATCGCTTACGATATGAAAGGGCACGGTACAGGTGGGATCTCAAGCGGTGCAGGTTTTCAAGCACCTTACGTCTATGATGTGCCAAACCTACGCACTGAAACGGTGAACGTCGCTGTCAACGTCGGGAACCAACGCGCGATGCGTGCGCCTGGGCATCCACAAGGCGCGTTTGCTATGGATTCACTGATGGATGAACTCGCTGAGAAACTCGGAATGAACCCGCTGGAGTTTCGCCGTATCAACGATACGAGTGAGGTGCGCCAAGCACAATATACCCTAGGTGCGCAAGAGATCGGATGGCACCGCCGTAACAATGTACCCGGCTCGGGCAAAGGCGTGAAAAAGCGCGGCATCGGTGTCGGAAGCGGTCAATGGGGTGGTGGTGGTGGACCCGGCACACAAGCACGTGTCACCATCAATTCGGATGGCACTGTCGAAGCAGTCACCGGAACACAAGACATCGGCACTGGTATCCGAACCGCAATTGCCATTATTGTCGCCGAAGAATTGGGGCTTGCCCTAACCGATATTATGGTAAAGGTTGGTGATAGTGGGCCAGGGCTGCCCTCTGGCGGCAGTGGCGGTAGTCAGACAACGGCATCCGTCGCACCGGTTATCAAAACCGCTGCAGCGGCGGCAAAACAGAAATTGTTTGAGCGCATTGCCCCCCAGCTTAATGCACCTGTGGAAGACCTACGCGTCGGTAACCACACTATTTATGTCGTTTCTGATAGAACGAAGACAATTAAGTGGGAACTGGCAACCGGACAACTCGGCATGGAAAGCATCAGCGAAGGTGGTAACTGGGATGAAGAACTCCGTCAAGGCGGGGTCGCAGGCACACAGTTCGCTGAAGTTGAAGTTGATACCGAAACCGGTGAAGTCAGAGTTATCAAAATTGTCGCTGTTCAAGATTGCGGATTGGCGATTAACCGTTTGACGACGGAGAGTCAGATTAATGGCGGTGTTATCATGGGATTGGGCCAAGCACTCCTTGAAGAACGCTTCATGGACGCGCTAACCGGGCGGATGCTCAACGCAAACCTTGAGGATTACAAAGTTCCCGGAACTTTCGAGATTCCTGAGATTAAATCCATCGTTTTCGATACGCACCGGAAGGTTACAGGGATCGGTGAACCACCATGTATTCCGACACCAGGGGCTATCGCAAACGCCGTTCACAACGCCATTGGCGTTCGGATTCGGGAATTGCCCATCACACCCGATAAGATTCTCACCGCGCTTGCCGAGAAGAAGGCATAAGGAGGTAAGCAATGGAAAAATTTAGTTACGTCAACGCCACCAGTCTCGAACAGGTCACCGCACTACTGAACGACAGTGGATGGGGTGAAGTGATGCTTATCGCCGGTGGCACGGATCTGCTCGCTGAACTTAAGGAGTACGTTGAGACACCAAAGACGCTCGTTAATCTCAAAACGTTGCCCGGAATGGATGACATCAAGGCAGACGCATCAGGGTTAACAATCGGCGCGTTAGCCACCGTTGCGGACATCGCCAGACATCTGACTATCCAGCATCATTACACAGTCTTGGCACAAGCCGCGGGATCTGTTGCTACACCGCAGATTCGGAACGTCGGTACCCTCGGTGGAAATCTCTGTCAACGTCCACGATGCTGGTATTATCGCGATGAGAGCACCAATTGTCTGAAAAAAGGTGGGGACATCTGTTATGCAGTGGATGGCTTGAGCAAATATCACGCAATCCTCGGCGGGGACCCTGTTTACATTGTACATCCTTCGGACCTCGCCCCCGCACTTATTGCGCTTGGCGCATCGGTCAAAATCGTTGGACCCGAGGGTGAGAAAATGATGTCGCTTGAGGATTTCTTTACCTTACCCGCAGCGAATCCGTTTCGTGAAAATGTGCTTGAACCCAATGAAATTGTCGTTGAAGTCCAAGTCCCTCCTGCTAAATCCAATACCAAGAGCTTTTATCTCAAAGCTCGCGAGAAAGGTGCCCCAGACTTCGCATTAGCAAGTGTGGCAGGTGTCTTTGAGATGGATGGAAAAACCTGTAAATCTGCCAGTGTCGTTCTCGGTGGTGTTGCGCCTGCACCGTGGCGTTCTAAGGAAGCGGAAGCCGCACTTACCGGCAAGATGATTGATGACAAGGTCAGCAAACAGGCAGGAGCGGATGCCGTCAAGGACGCACAACCCTTGAACGACAACGCCTATAAGGTGACTTTAACACAGAACCTCATCAGCCGCGCCGCTATGATGGCCGCAAGCTAAAGGAGCAGCAACATGTTAGATGGAAAAACACTTCCAATCCTCAATCGTCCGATATGTCAGAACCTCCGGACGAAGGCGATTTACATTCCGGGCGGCAATTTGCAGAACCTTGTTGAAAACAACCCCGGTTCGCACTATTGGTGCAACTGCACCATGCAGGTCGTAGGACCCGACGATCAGTTTGTGTCGCCAGATGCTTGCAAGCAGTCTCGTAACTGTTTTGATCCCATTGGCGGAAAGCCGGTGGTATAATCACACAACCGATGATGAAGGGCAGTCAACACGCCATACTGACTGCCCTTTGACATAGTATTTGTGAATTGTGTGATTATCCGCAATGTTATTGAAATGCATCAAAAACCCGATTTTGACAGGGGTCCCCACCCCTTACTGGAAAGGGCGGAAAAATCGGAGAGAAGACCCAGTCGTTAAAAATATGTTTCTGAAATCTTTGATGCAATGGATACATGTCGGATCCGTCGTCCTAATGATAGGAGGGTTCTTTTTCTTTCGCGTTGTTCTTCTCCCGATTGCTAACCGTTCCTCTGAACCCGCAGTATTGATCGCATCGGCACTGCGACGTTTCAGTAGTGTTGTCTGGACAGCCTTGTTAACAATCCTCATATCGGGGTTGTATAACTTTATAAGCTTTTTTCGCACCGCACGCGCCGATGCCACTGTTGACCCCGTTGTTTCAGATTACTCGCTCTACATCTTCGTCTTGGGTGTCAAACTCTTCATCGTCTTTCTAATATTTACGTTAGCAATTGCCCTAACATTCCCATATCCAGTGTTTGGCGTGTATCAAAAGAAGCCGGCACCGTGGCTCAATCTCACGGTAATCTTAGGATTGATAGTTATCTTCTTATCTGCATATTTACGCCGATTGGGATAGAGTACTACTAAAGTCTAAAAATATTAGGACTTACGCAGCACGTTCAGAAGTCCCCCTGATAAGGGGGATTTAGGGGGTTTAAAAAGCAAAAATCTACCATCGCGTCTAAATTTGCGTAAGTCCTGAATATGTAGAATCTATCTCATTGATACTTTATCAACGATACAGTTGGAGGAAAAAAATGGCAGTTTTGAGCTCCGAAGATCGCGCTTTTTGGGAAGAAAACGGTTATGTCGTCATCCACGACGCAGCACCGGCTGAATTAATACAAAACGCAGCGCAGGCAGTTTGGGACTTTCTTGAAATGGATGCTGATAATCCTAATAGTTGGTACCCCGACCCGCCTCGCAAAAGCATCATGGTGGAAATCTACCAGCACCCAACCTTGTGGGCAACTCGCCAGTTTCCGCGCGTCCATCAGGCTTTCGCCGAAATTTGGGACAACGAGAAGTTATGGGTGAGTTTCGATCGCGCCAGCATGAGTCCACCCAATGTACCCGGAAAATTTGAACGCACAAACTTAGGACTCCACTGGGACATGTCCGTGGACCTCCCTGTCCGATTCCATGTGCAAGGTGTCCTCTATCTTACCGATACCGCAGCCAACCAAGGCGCGTTCACCTGTGTACCAGGATTCCATAATAAGATTGATGAATGGATAAAAAGCCTTCCATCTGATGCCGATCCGAGGCAGCAGGATTTGGTGGCACTCGGCGCAATTCCTGTTCCCGGTAAAGCAGGGGATCTTGTTATTTGGCATAGTGCCTTACCCCACAGTGCAGGTATTAATACTGCCAACGCACCGCGTGTCGCACAATACATCACTATGTCACCAACAGGCGAAGCGAATCCGGAGGCGCGCGAGCGACGCATTAATGCTTGGAAAGAACGCATGGCAGGTTTTGGCGGTGAACGTGCGGAAAAAGAACATGAATCAGGCAAAATCGCATACCTCACCGAACTTGGCAAAAAATTACTGGGGCTTGAGACGTGGGGATGAACCCACAACTCAATCGACTTGTCCGTGGTTATCTCCGGTGGTGTCCAATCACTGACGGGAAAAGGCTACTCTTGAACCTGACCAGAGATTGGATTACCCCGGAAGACCCGACTACGACCTTTGAGACCAAGTATCGGTTTCGATTGAAAGCCAACTTGGCAAACCCGGAGCATCAATATCTCTATTTTTACGGCACCCACGACGAAAGGTATATCGTTACCAAACTCCTGAAGATAATCAAACCGGGGGACATCTGTTGGGACATCGGCGCAAACATCGGGTTCTATACCTGCCTTCTCGCCGTACAGGTTGGAAACAGCGGGACGGTCGTAGCATTTGAACCTGCGTCGCGTACCTGTGGTTACCTCCATGAAAATGTCTCTCTAAACCGGTTCACGAACGTTACTGTGATCAACAAGGGACTCGGCGACACACAGGAACAGCGACACCTCCACTATTCCGAGGCAGGACTTGCCGAGGGTACTGCTTCATTAAAATATACTGACGGACGAACAGCATCAGAACGCGTAACACTTGATGCCATTGACAACCTTACTTGTGAGTTGCCGGTCCCGGATTTTATCAAAATTGATGTGGAGGGGTATCAGTTAGAGGTATTGCGAGGCGGTGCGCACTATTTGAAAACGCACGCCCCCCTCTTGATGGCGGAGCTCAAAGATGTCGGTGAAACCAATCGTGCTATTTTCGGAGAAATTGAAGATTACGTTGCAGATTTAGGGTATCAGTTATATGAGATCAAGAAACATTCAATCCCACGACGTGAAAGGCTCTCTGATACAGCAACAAGGAATTTCTTCCTTGTTAAAGAGAATTCCCGTGCCTTTTCCAGAATTTTACCGTGGTTGAAATAACCCAAGTCGTTTTCTATGAGCCACGGCGACGTTTTACGGGCGGCACTCGCGAAGGTACGCGAGACCTTCTTTCTAAGGTGCGGGACAAACCGGACAAAAAACGAAGGGCGCGCCTACAAACGAAGACCCTACGCCAAATAATTATGTATGACCCTCAACGTACAGATCGTCCCAATTTTAATAGATTCAAAAACTTTGAACTTTTTCCGACAGTATCTGACTAAAGTAACGAGTATCTAAGGTGAACGTCCAAATAGTGTAAAAAACTTACAAAAAGAGGTTTTTACCATGATGTATAATATCTGTGATATAACCCGCAAGTTCCGCTTGCAATTCAAGATCTCCGCACTGATTGGAATTCTCCTGTACTGTTCCATGACAACGTGGGCAGCCTCTGAAGTATTCCTCTATTTTGATGAAAACTACGGTTTTAACGCCGATGGATGGGGTGATTGGAAGTCGACGAAGAAGATTGAAGATGCCGTTATGGCTGAATTGGATGCGGCAAAAGTCGGCTCTGTTGTGGGGAACGCAGACGAGTTCCTCGCCTATATGGATGAAAATCCAGAGGGTGTTATTGTTTCCCCAATCATAGTTCCCGAGATCGTTTATACAATCGGCATGAAAGACGACAGTCCAATTGAGAACTTCCTGTACGGCGGTGGGGTGCTCATCTATTCAGGAGATACCCCTTTCTATGCCGTCGGCAAGAAAGACGCACCCGGTCAGAAGATTGTCCCTGGCAACCAAGGTGTGATGGATGTTCTCAACTTCACAGCGCAGTACGTCACAACTACCGCTGCCGCTGTCAAACCAACACCAGAAGGTGAAAAACTAATTCCCAGTCTCGAACCCTTTAATCCAACTCGTCCGGCACTGATCAACGTGTTGGAGGCAGAGAAGTGCGACACAATCGAAGTGTATGCTGAAGCCGGTAACTCAGCGGACCCGGTCCTCTTCGCTTCACCAGACATGAAAGGCTATTTCGTCCATTTCCACATGGAGGCACTCGCCGGGAAACCCGACGATTATCTCGCACAGATTGGGTTAGAAATCGGTGAACTTATCGTCAATCGGTTTGGTGAATTATTGGCAGTTGAACCCCAAGGAAAGTTAACGACCACGTGGGGTAACCTCAAATCTTTTGAGTGAGCTTCTCTTTGACACTATTTTATCGTGTTTTAACCACGGATCCGCTTCCCTACCTTAGATACTGCGGATCCGTGCGTTAAATTAACAGGGTGGACTTATACACTAACTAGTGTTCCGTCCACTTTGAATTTTAGGGTAACCTCGCCCCTACAGACCAAACTATGAACTGGGTCTACCCGCAATTTGAAACTGGATGAAGCACTATTGCTTCGTCAAGTTTGAGTTTGTGATAAAGTATGTTGACTTTTAGGGTTATTATGTGATATATTCTCCATAGAATCTTACTTTCATCTCGGAGAGGCAAGCGATGAAAAGACATAAAGTTGAACTCACCTCTGAAGACCGTCAGACC
>JAKZUG010000693.1:0-4119 GCA_047516705.1 Candidatus Poribacteria bacterium
GTATAGAAAAGTCAAACTTACTTTTCTATAAATACAGAAAAATAAATACAGAAAAATGTAAAATGTATAAAGAATTAGATTATGACAGGTTTGTGCCTGCAGTTACTTCCCCTATTATCCTGCAAATCTTAAAATCCTGTAAATCCTGATTCAGACAATAAAAAACAACAGACACCGACCGCTAATAGGGTCATTTAGTTCTTTTGTAGGAGGGATCTCCGAATCGCGACATATTCCTGCAGGAGCGAACTGTGCTCGCGATCTTCCGAGCAAAATGGCTAAAAAGCCGAAAACTAAATAGCCCTAACTGCTAAAACGAAAATTTGCCTTTTTTTTCGATCTATGCTATAATGTCTTTTCAGTATACAGAAAGTTTTGCCCCATTTTCTAATTAATACGGGCTTGGAAACAATGCCCATAAATTGAAACTATCAAGCTGCACCTAAAAAGGAGAACCTAAATTTTATGAACCTATATGGAGCAACGTATGACAGAATACAACTGCTTCGCCATGTCGGAGATATATCGCAAATTGCCCATGCGAAGATGTATCAACTGACGGATGGCAATGAAAAAGGTGTTGACGCAATTGACTTCCGAACCGGTAGCGGCTTAAATTTCACCGTGCTACCGAGCCGCGGGTTAGATGTCTCTTATGCCGAATATCAGGGGATTCCACTCTGTTGGCGTTCCAGTACAGGCGATGTCAATCCGGCGCATTATGAACCCGATGGACTCGGTTGGTTACGTGGCTTCTACGGCGGTTTACTGACAACTTGTGGGATGCGGCAAGTCGGTGTGCCTAATGAAGATGGCGATGAGGCGTTAGGGCTTCACGGCAGGGTTTCACACATTCCTGCAAAGAGCGTTTGGGTCGACAGCCGATGGGAAGGACAACGCTATATGCTATGGGCGCAGGGCAAGGTTAAAGAAACCGCTGCTTTGGGCGAAAATCTTTCTCGCACCCGCAGGATTTGGACGGAACTCGGCTCGCGTACGTTGCATGTTGAGGATATTGTTGAAAATTTGGGATACCAAGATTCACCACACATGTACCTCTTCCATATTAATGTCGGCTTTCCGATTCTCACGCAAGACAGTGAGTTGCTTGCCCCTTCCTCGCAGGTCACGCCAAGAGATGAACAGGCTGCCGCAAACTTAAATAATTATAACCTCTGCGAACCGCCAACCGTTGATTTCCAAGAGCAGGCTTTCTACCACGAAATGGAACCAGATGTTGATAACCACATCCATGTCGCGCTGGTAAACCGCAGGTTCAATAACGGACAAGGCATCGGTGTATCAGTGCGCTATCACAAGACGCAATTTCCAAACTTTGTCCAGTGGAAGATGTGCGGTGAAGGCACTTATGTCTTCGGTTTGGAACCCTCGAACTGCGGTGTAGAAGGCAGGGCAAAGGAGCGCGAACGCGGCACACTACAATATATTGAACCCGGTGGTCGTAGGCACTATGAAGTCGAAATCGGTGTGCTTACTTCCAATGCAGAGATTGATGCACTCCAAGAAAAAATCGCACAAACCCAAAATTGATGATACTATTTTCGTGGGATACGCCGGTAGGCTGCCCTACGACTTAGGAGAAATTAAAATGAAAAAATATTTGTCTTTACCCCTTATAGTGTTAGCACTCCTCGCAATGTTTATATACGTCGGTTGTAGCGCGAAAGGGACACCTCCTGTTACAACTACAGCCGCTGCCGAAGCACCGCTGGCACAAGAATCTCAAGAGATGCGCGAACCGCATGAATCTGCAGAAGAGGCACCAGAGCACGAAGTTGAAGAACACGAATCGGAAGAGGAACACGAATCTGCCGAAGAAACATCAGAACACGAAGTTGAAGAACGCGAATCGGAAGAGGAACACGAATCTGCCGAAGAAACATCAGAAGGCGAATCGGAAGAGGAACACGAATCTGTAGAAGAAACGTCTGAACACGAGACTTCAGAAGAAACACTCCATGAAGCTGAATCTGAAATGGTGGAGATTCCCAGCGGTAGTGTGCTACATCTGATTCCAAAACAAACACTCGGACTTATCTATTGCCCCAGTTTGCTTGAGTTGGATTATCGGATTAATACATTGGTAACAGACTTGATCCCGACAGATGAAGACCCAGAAATCCTCGCCAAAATCTTAGCGAATAGTTTTGGTGCTGGATTTGAAAGTCTCGCCGAGTTAGAGGAAATCGGACTTGACTTGAACCAAGATTTTGCAGTTTTCACGACATCCTTGAACCCACCGCGACTCTCCGCAGTCGTTCATCTAACAGACCCTGAAGCCATGAAACAGGTAATCGCAGCAGAAAGCGAAGGAAGTGCTCCAATTGAATATAACGGCGTGACCTATTGGAACGCAACCGGAGGAGATGGCAGTTTCGCTATTTTGGACAATACCCTTGTCTTTTCTCAGTCCGCTGAAGTATGTGAAAGTGCTATTGATACCTATAAGGGCACCCAACAGTCTGTCACAGCCAATCCAGGCTACACTTCATTTCTCACTGATATCATGGAGGGCGACGCGCAGCTCGCGGCGCATTTCAATCTTGAATCAATTGCCCCTCTTATGACTGCTTCACTTAAGAGGGAATCGGAATCAATGAGAGACGGGCTTGAAAGCGATCCTGCCGCTATGGCATTCGCTCCGTTCCTTGCGTCTATGTTTGACTCAACCATAAACGTAATTGAGCAGCTGGAATCTCTAAGCGCGACGTTTGAAATCAAGGGAGCCGATGTCCAACTTGCACCGTCCTTAAAATTCAAGAACGATAGTGAAATTCAGCAATCCTTGAAAGAGATGATACCTGACGATTTGGCAGTTCTCAACGATCTCCCAAACCTCGCCTTTATAAATGGTGCTTTTCAGGGTAATACACAATTGCTGCTTGACATGAACATGCTATGGCTAAAAATGTTTTCAGCAGGTTCCCCAGAGCAGCAAGAGAAACTGGAAGTACTCACCGAGCAGATGACAACTTTTTATAAATCTCTCGGCGACGAGTGGGGCTTCACTGTCAATTTTGGCGATAGTATTATCCCTGATTATCTAATTGTTTATGAGATGAAGGATAAACAACTGGCGGAAACTTACATGAATGACCTGTTTCTTGAGCAACTCCACAACACCATGCAGATCATGCGGGATATGATGGGAAATATGCCGCAATTGAACATGTACGACGGTGCTCATGCTGGTCAACTGCTGATGCACAACGACGTTGAGATAAAAAGTTTCGTCTTCCCCAATTTCGGTGCAGTTTTTGGTGAGATGCCGCCTGAAGCTGCTGCGATGCTGCCCCAAGAATGGCATTGGTACTATGCCTTTCATGAAGACCAACTGTTTCTTGCTATAGGCGGTTCTGATCTGGTTAAAGCAGCGTTGGATAGGAAATCCGGGATGGGCGACAGCCTTTCTGAAAATCCGAGTTATCAGAAACTTGCTGGTGCGTTGGGGACAGACAATAACCTGCTTTTGGCACTTTCACCGATGACTATGGTTAACAGTCTCATGCCCATTGTTGCGAAGGCGGATCCGAATGCTGGTGCAGCAATGCAAATGTTCGCAGGAATGCTTATGAATGTGCCTGAGACTTACAGCATCGGTTTTTCTGCTAAAGTCCAAGAGGGCGGGGTCGGTGCAAAGCTGCTTCTCACCCTCGGCGACTTCAAACAAGCTGTCCAAATGTTTATGATGATGCAGAATATGGAACAGATGCAATAGATGGATTTCTAACTCGCCCACAAGCAACTTGTGGGCGAGTTTCTTATGCGGATTGGAGTATATTAACCCAATTCGCCACCTTTAAATGATGTTGCTTCATCTTGAAGCTATACGGGAACCTACTTTCACATCTTCTTAGGTGAATTATGAGTTTTTCGAGCAAATTCGGAATTTTCTACAGGTTTATAGTAAAACCGAAAAATAAGTTGACACTTCTGGGAATAACAACCCCTCCTTCACTGGCGGGGTTTGTAACCCCGCCTATTCAGAATGTCCAAGTAATTATAGGCTTCACTATAATTGTCCATCCTCGATTTTAGCATCCATGAGTGTAATGTCGGCAAAGTTACCAGTAAGATCTTCAAGTTCGACACCTTTTT
>JAKZUG010000694.1:0-5630 GCA_047516705.1 Candidatus Poribacteria bacterium
AAAACCGCCTTCAAGGTTCGTGGGACCGTAAACGCCCCATTTAAGGCTCCGCAGCGTGTCCCAACCTACTATTCCTGACAACGCAGTGACTTTCGGCCAGTCATGCCATTCAACGGATTTGGGCTGCGCAGGTGCGGGCGCGAAATAGCGTTCTTCAAAGTCCTCGTTTACGTAATACTTCATGAAACCGGATTCTGGATATACACTCTCAAATCCGAAACTGTGGTAGATATAATACGGGGGACTATTGTATCCGGTGCCAAGATAGAGTGCGCGCCCCGTGCGTTGTCGAAAATCCTCCATCTGATACGCCATCACGCCTTTACACGCGCCTTTCCTACGTTGTTCCGGCAACGTGAAGACATGCCCTAAAATACCAATGCCTTCATACTCGACCGTCATGATATTGGTAATCACGTGTCCGTCAAGTTTACCGACATAGAAACGGGTCTCCAATGCATCAAGTACTTCCGTAACGCACCGCTCGATGTGCCACTTATAGTTGCCCGGTTTATGCCCAAGGAACTGTTTCACCTCTTCGGCATAGTGTTCATCCGGCGCAGTAATCACACCGACTTCCATCCGTTCTTCTGTTTTGAGTACTACCTCGCCAAGTTTATCGTACATAGCCATCTCCATTAGATTTATTAGAGGAAAAATAATTGGCAAATCCGCTGAAAATATGGTATACTTAAAAAGGCTTGATGTCAAGCCTTGAATGCTTGTTGTATCGCTGAGCGTGCTATGGAGGCGCGCACAAAGGTTCATACGGAGGGACCATGGAAACAGAGCAGACACTGGTTTTGATCAAACCCGATGGCGTTCAACGCGGACTTGTCGGTGAAATTATTGCCCGCTACGAACACAAAGGACTCAAAATTGTTGCAATGAAACTTTTGCAGCTTCCGCTCGTCACAGCAGAAGCACTCTACGCTGTCCATCATGGCAAGTCTTTTTACGATGTACTCATAGAATTCATGACATCGGCACCTATTATTGCCTTGGCTATTGAAGGACGGAACGCGATTGAATTGGTACGCATCCTTAACGGAGAAACTGACCCAAAGAAATCCCAACCGGGAAGCATCCGAGGCGATTTCTCAATCAACATAACGCACAACATTGTTCACGCATCGGATTCTCGGAAGAATGCACAGCGCGAATTGGACATCCTGTTCGCAGCTGAGGAACGCTATAAATATCACCGAGTGGATGAGGCTACCCTCCATCCCACGGCGGTGTAACCGAGACGCAGCAAAAGCACTCGCCGTTGAGTCAACCAATAAACTCCCCACAATCTGCGGACACCTGAAAGATAGTTATTAGACATTGAAAGTTGCCTATGCTTGAAGTAGGTGTAAATCCTTAAACCCGATTTAGACAAGTTACATCACGTTGTATGCGGAAGAATTTGTCTGAATCAGGTTTTTTGTTGCAATTTTATGCGATATATTTTACGATAAACTATATTTAAAAAGAACCTAACGCCGTAGCGTTTTTTTAACACGCTTACGGTAAACATTAGAAGGAAAACACCATGAAAAAACTTTTATTTATCCTCGGTGTAGTGTGTTTCAGCCTCATCGTTGTCCATATCAGTACTGCCGAGATCGACCTCGAGACGGCGGTCGGTATATGGCTGTTCGATGAAGGCAAAGGGAATGTTGCTGGTGACGTTTCCGGTGTAGGAAACGATGGCGAGTTGGTCAAATCCCCTGCATGGGTGAAAGGTAAGTTCGGCATGGCACTCGAATTTGATGGAAAAGCCAGCTGCGTTTCAACCGGGCAGAAACTTCTCGATAACCGGGAAGAGTTCACCATTCTCACTTGGGTCCAGACGGGTGGTCTTGCCGCGAACCGTATCGGGCTCGTTGGACAGAACGATTCACCGGAGTTCGGTTTTATCAACCCCCAATCCGTTAACCTTTGGACACCCACCGCAGGTGGAACAACCAACCCATGGAAATTCAAGCACGACGATGGTGAATGGCACCACGTCGGGTGTGTCGCCACGACAGAGTATGTCCATGTCTATATTGACGGCGAGTACATTGAGAAAAAAGGTGGTTGGGCAAACCACGGTACTTCTGCCTTTAACGTCAACATCGGTGGGTGTGGTGTCTGGGATGCCGCTGGCAATTTCTTCCCAGGTGCAATGGACGAAGTCGCTATTTTCCATTCCGCCTTAGAACAAGAAGATGTTCAGGAATTGATGGATAAAGGATTTAAGGGATATTTGGCAGTTGACCCCAGAGAGAAACTCGGTGTAACTTGGGGGCATATTAAGACGACCAACCATTTCAAATAACCAATTATCTTCCCTGTTTTCAACATTTGTAGGCGCGCTTGGCAAATAGTTAAGCGCGCCTATGTAATCATATTCCCTCCGCAAGTTAGGTTCCCGATCTTCACTTCTAACCTATTTCGCCTCGTGAAGCTGCTTGAGCATCTCTAATGCGTTCTTGTTATCCGGTTCCAACTGAAGCACCTTTTCAAACGCGCTGGTCGCCCCAGATATATTTCCAAGTTTCTGATACACAATACCCAACGCCTCATACGCACGCGCATGTTCTGCGTCAAGATTTATTACTCTCTCAAACCGTGTGACCGCTTCCGCGTACTGCCCTTTCGTCAGAAATATTAAGCCGAGTCTGTAAATCGCTTGTACGTCTGTCGCGTCATCGGTGGCAACTATTTTGTAATGCGGTTCCGCTTCAGTGTAAAGCCTTTTTTTCCAATAGACACCGGCGAGATTTCGGTGCAGCGAGGGTTTCGTTGGCAGCAGTTCAAGTGCTTTCTGGTACTGTGTTATTGCCTGTTCCAACTGCCCCGCGTCTTCATACACCAGCGCAAGGTTCGCATGAACGTTCGCCAGAAACGTCGAATGACCTGAATCACTGATTCCTTCAGGTGATTGTGATTTTTTAACGAGATTATGCAAGAGTTCAATGGCCCTTTGAGCTGTGTGGATCGCTGAATCGGTTCGTCCGGTTTCGTAGTAGATTTGCGCTATGTAGGAATAGACCTGTGCCTTTGAATAGGAAATCTCATCAGGCTTCTTCTGTTTCTGGACATCTTTGTCGCTGCGGAGTAGTACCTGCGCGCGCTCCAATACAGCAAACGCTTCATTATATCTCTCTGTCTGAAGGAGTGCAATGCCGTAGTCAAGCCACACTTCCACATTGTTCTGCGTTTGCGAGATAAGCGGTTCAAATTCAGTGACAGCACTTGCATAATCACCTGCTGACATATAACGTCTACCGCGCTCCAGATATAGCGGTGCGGTGACTCCCGCTCGAAGCACGTCCCACCACAGTGGATCAGATAGTTCACCGTATTGACTCGGGTGCCGAGCCGCTCGCGCGTGCTGTTTCGCCGTTTGCTTATCTCCGAGTGTAATAGCAACTTGCACCATCAGCGCGTGCGCTTCACTTTGTCTCGGATTCAGACGCAGTGCGCGTTCCAAATGTGTTCTGGCAAGCTGCACCTGTTGCCTCAGAAGTGCGATTTCGCCGAGCCAGAGGTCAGAAAACGGATTGTTGGGTTGGAGGTGCTTCGCGCGTTCCAAATGCTGCTGAGCCGTATCAAGTCTCCCTAAAATCCGCAGCGCGGAAGCGAGGTAGAGATGCGCAGGAACGTATGCCGAATCCAAGGTAAGCGCACGGGTGAGGTGTTTGACTGCCTCCTCCGGCTGGTGCTGTTTTGTCAAACGCCCCAGAAAATAGAGCCATCTGAATTCATCAGGAGCAAGTCTATTAGCTTGGCGATAACACGCTATCGCTGGAGCTTCCCAACCGTGACTGAGATAGACATGTCCCAACTGTCCCCAGACATCTGCCGCATCAGGAGAACTCCGAACAGCGTCTTGTGCAGTCTCAATTGCCTGCAAAAGCAGTTTTTCCTCAACTAAGTCGAGATCAGCGGGCTGCGGGATATCGATGTTACTGCCCGCAAATACAGGACTGTTAATCAGAATTAGGAAAAAAAAGCCAATGATATAAGAGGGCAATTTCTTCAAAAAGGCACCCCCTTTCCCTGATAAACCGTGGTCCGTTGGTTAGCAGTTGTTCCCGGAAATCTTTCACGGGTTCCGTCTTGCCATCGCACCTCGATTACCTGAATTTCGTCGGTTACCCCCAACCCGAAATGCACGATCGGATCACTGCTACTGAGATAGCTCGATCCGGGCAGTACGTAGTTTGTCAATGTACGTGATTCGGTTCGGAGTGTCACTTGTGCGCCGAGTGCATCGCGATTGTGAGTGATCGCCTGCACGAAAAGCCAGCGGTGCTGCGGTGGCGGTGCGTCGTTTCGGAAAAAGCGGAGCCGGTTATCAAGACTGCTCACCACCATATCAATATCACCATCCGTGTCAATATCACCGAAAGCCATTCCGCGGCTCACCTCAACTCGTCCCGTGAAATCAGGTGCTCTCGCACTTACATCGTTGAAAGCGAACCCCTCTGTTGTCTGAGAATTTTGGAAGAGGAGATTCGGTTCGGCGTAAAAGTTCCAAAATTCGCCAACGCTTGCCTCCTTCAGGATACCCCCGCGCTTCACCCGTCCATTGACGAGCGCGATGTCGAGATCGGCATCATTGTCGAAATCGAGGAAACCGCACCCGAAGCCTGTAAAGGGTAGGTCGTGTCCAGCGAAACCTGCTATTTCACTCATGTCAAGGAATACAGAATAGGTAGAAGCGATATAAAGCGTATTTGTCTCACCGGACAAGTGTGTTGCAAATATATCCGGATGCCTATCGCCGTTGACATCACCGACAGTGATGCCCATGCTGCCTTCGGGTTGTCCGTAAGCGTTAAACGCAAGCCCATGCAATATGGCTTCCTCAGCAAAAGTGCCATCGGTCTGATTGACCCAGAGATGGTTCGCTTCGCCATCGTTTGCAACAAAAAAATCCGCCCACCCGTCACCCGTCAGATCAAGACACACAACGCCGAGACCTCTGCCGAGCATTGCAGCGATACCTGCCTGCTGGGTTACATCTGTGAACGTACCGTCGCCGTTGTTTTGGAACAGGCGATCCGTTGCTGGTTCAAAAACTTGTGGATTGCAGTAATCTGGCGCGCTCTGTTTCCCACGACACACCGTCTCTGGATCAAACTGAACGTAGTTGGCTACATAGAGGTCGAGGTCTCCGTCTCTGTCGTAATCACCAAAGGTCGCGGATGTCCCCCAAGCCTCATTTGAAAGACTTATCTCTTCTAATGTGAACGTGCCGTCACCGTTATTTCGATAGAAAACATCGGCACCGTAGTTCGTCACATAGACATCTACGTCGCCATCATTATCCACATCACCGATTGCCACGCCTTGTCCATATCCTTCGTGTCCGATGCCCGCGGCTGCCGTAACGTCAATAAATGTCCCATCGGGTTGTTGTTGAAAAAGCTGATTTGGTGCAGGTGAGTCCTCTTTACCGGGTGGCGGAAATCGGATGTGCAGGACATCCAGCGCGCCATCGTTATTGTAATCAAAGAGTGCGACCCCGCTCCCTATCACCTCGGGTAGGGCGTGCGTACCTGGGGACCAAGATGCCTCCGTCTGTGAAAAACCGAGCGCAGCGGTCACTTCTGTAAATAAGGGTTTATCTGTCTCCGCTTGTGCTGCCC
>JAKZUG010000695.1:0-4208 GCA_047516705.1 Candidatus Poribacteria bacterium
CTTCACAACCGACTATAAATAAGGTTGTAATGAACACAACAACGAACACAAAATCTACTCGTGACAGATGTTGCACCGCCCAATTAGTGATGCTTTTGAAAAAGAACTTCGCTGACATCGTGCAATCCTTTGGGGGCATCAACAACCCACCTCGCTGCGCGAATCGCACCTTTGGCAAATGCCTCGGGACTGTGCGCGCGGTGAACAACACTTAATTGCTCACCCTCAGTCGCAAACAGCACTGTATGATCACCAGCAATATCACCACCTCGCACCGCATGGATGCCGATCTGTTTCTTCGGTCTCGCACCAACGATGCCGTGGCGACCGTAGACACCTACCTCATCTAAATCACGTTCTAATGCTGCAGCGACCGTCTCTGCTAACCGCAGTGCGGTTCCGCTGGGTGAATCTGCTTTGTGATTGTGATGCGCCTCTATTACCTCAATATCGTAATCGTCTCCGAGAGCTTTGGCAATCAATTCAAGTGCTTGGATCATCACATTGACACCGAGGCTCATGTTCGGTGCCATCACGCATCGAATTTGCGATGCAAGTTCCTTGACACTCGCGAGTTCATCTGGGTTAAACCCCGTTGTTGCGATGATCATCGCTTTATCTGCATCTGCGACCTGTCTGAGGTGCTGTAACGTTGCTTCCGGTTTGGAGAACTCAATGACAACGTCTGCATTTCCAAGCACCTCGTTGAGTTCACTCGTTATGGCTACGTCAATTTCTCCAATACCTGCGACAACACCAGCATCACTGCCGATTTGTGGGTGTTCGGGGTATTCAATCGCTCCAACAATTTCCATATCAGCTTGTTGGGTAACGCCTTGAATGATGAGCCGTCCCATACGGCCACACGCCCCATTAATAATTACACGGATCATTAAATTTCCTCGGTAAAAAACAGATGTGTATCTGTAATGCGCGTCTACGAGAAGTTATCAAACCTCACTTCAATGTAAGCAGATACGCTAAAAGATCATGCATCTGCTTCACTGAAAGGATATCTGCATAATTTTCAGGCATGATACCTGCTTTTGGGACGCTGCTCGCCAGCAAATCCTTTTTGAAGTAAGTCGTCCATAACTTCCCTGAACTATCAAGTATCTGCACAACCTCAGTATTCTCATTTCCTCTGTGATCGTACAGATATCGCTTTCTGCCAGTAATTTCTGTGCCATCTTTAGTGACAATAGTAAGCAATTCATACTCAGCCGCGATATGGGCACGCGGGTTGAGGATGGATTTCACAATGAATTGCGGGGAACGCGTACGAGCAATATAGGTCAAATCGGGACCTATCTCGCCTCCGGTACCAGTGGTACCTCTACCGTGAACTGTGTGGCATTTACCACAAGCATATCCATCTGAGAAAAAGAGGGTTTCCCCTGCTTTAACATCACCCTCCATATAGGGGGTCCATTCCTCAGAAGGCTTTGTTTCATCCAGCGAAACCCCTGCGGCTTTTGCTTGTTCTGCCCGAACGTAACCGACAATCATATTAATTGCCTCATTAGAGAGTTTGCCACCAAACTTTTGCATCTGTGTCCCCGGAAGTCCGTTGAATATGGTCTGGAAGATACCATCATCAGTCCATCCGTAAAGCCATTGAGGTTTGAAGAGATCTGGTGCTTTTCCGCCGCGTGTCTCTCCTGCATGACAACCCCAACACATCAACCGGAAATAGAACGCGCCATCTATAACATCTTCATCAGTGCTGCCTTCTCTCGGTGCTGCCGGGGCCGCGTCCACCTCCAGTTCTTGGGCATTTACAGGAGCGAAAAGGAATAAGCTGACACCGGAAAGAAGGAAGATAATAACCCAGGCTATGCGTGTGGTAGAAGTTGTACGCTTAGATATACAAAGTGCTCTTACAGACTTGTGGATGGAGTACATCATTGCTGTTCATCCTCCTGAAACGGAGCGAAGTAAGGTAAATGGTACTTCTGACAAAGCTCTTTGAGTTTCTCCTCACTCCATTTCTCTTCGATAATCTTGTTAACAACGTCTTGAAAACCGCGTGTTCTTCGTTCCGGCGTATCTTTGCTGAAAGCGATAGAGACGTTCCAACGGAGGCGAGATTCAGGGACGTACCCTTCAACAATCTCCAATTCAGGATAAACTGTGCTTATCTGTTCTGTCTGCTGAATTCGGGATCCCTTCTCAATCAACCAGCCAGCGTTTGCCCAGACACATCCGTAAGCGATTTGCCCTTTCTGGAGCGCGTTCAGGACAGCAATTTGCGAACGATAGACCCGGCGATTATATCCATGCTGTCGAAGGAGATCACTTGCGATGGATCCTGCTTCTGCGCCAATCATCTCGGATTTGATGTCTTTCAAAGCTTTAGGCGACTGTTGGTTGTTTTTCCGCTTTACCAATACATAGCCGGTCCCATAATAGGGTTTGGAGAAGTCGACGCGTTTACCCAATTGGATGGATTCACTCATCGCGCGCTCCTCAATAGGGATTCCGATCACACAATCGCAATGGCCGCGTAGCATATCGGCGAGCAGGCTATCGCGAAGCGTGTTAAGCCAGTGAAGTTCTAACTTAACCCCAAGTCCCTCTGCCAGCAAATGTGCGACTTCAACATTTAATCCGGGAAGTTCCGGATCAGCGTTGGAATAGGGCAAGTTTCGGACATCCATACAAACTGTTAAGACACCCTTTTCTCGAATCTCTTCCAATGTGCTGCCAGCGTTTGCGTTCGGCAATATGAAAACGAGGAATGTGAAAAGCGTAACCCACAAAATGATATAGTGTTTCACGATACCACCTCCGAGTCCGAATAACATTAATCGAAGAGCGCGAACACAAAAAGTGTTCCACCTTGGCGAGCATTAACTTCGGCGTATTTCACAGCACCCGATGCTATCGCGACGTACTGGATTCCATCGAGTTGATAGGTAATTGGTGGTGCGAGAACGCCTGATCCGGTTTGGAAATCCCAAAGCATTTCACCAGTTTCTGCCGACAGTGCCATGAATCTTCCCTCCAAATCGCCAGCAAAAACGAGACCTCCGGCTGTTGTGAGACACCCACCCCATTGTGGAAAGTTCGTTTTGTGTCGCCATTTAATCTCACCTGTAGAGATATTAATCGCGCTGATATGTCCCCACATTTTTATATCGCCATCCTCTTCCTTCTCTGCTGTCATCCCACTTCCGAGGTACGGTAAACCTTTCAGATAAAAGACACGCCCCTGATGGAAAGAGCCACAGAGTTCCAACGAAGGTACATAAAGCAAATTTGTGAGCGGATTATAGGCAGAGGGCGACCAATTCTTCCCACCTTCAACACCCGGGCAGACGCGAATCGTCCCTTCTTCTGAGGTGGAAACACTCGGTTTGACAGTCGGACGACCGTTTTCATCAAGTCCTGCAGACCAATTCATTTCGCAATAAGGGGTTGCATATAAAAATTTTCCGTTAGTTCTATCAAGTACATAGAAGTAACCGTTGCGGTTCGCTTGCATCAACGCTTTAACCGGTGTCCCATCCATTTCAATGTCAATCAGTACCGGTTCACTCACACCATCCCAATCCCATAGGTCGTGTGGTGTCGCTTGAAAATGCCATTGGAGTTTTCCTGTATCGGCATCCAAAGCGACAATGCAGTCGGTGTAAAGGTTGTCGCCTTTCCGAACATCGCCGTTCCAGTCTGGTGCGGGGTTCCCGGTTCCCCAATAGACGAGATTCAATTCCGAGTCATACGAGCCGGTGACCCAAGCGGAGCCACCGCCTGTCATCCATGAATCGCCTTCCCATGTATCACCACCGGGTTCATCTTTCGACGGGACAGTATAAAACCGCCATGCCTGCTCACCGGTTTCAGCGTAATAGGCATCAATGAAACCGCGGATGCCATATTCTGCACCTGATATACCGACAACAACTTTATCCTTGACGATTAACGGCGCAACAGTCAGAGATTCGGCGTTCGTCGGATCTCCGACGACTCTATCCCATAATACTGTGCCGGTCTTGGCATCGAGGGCGAGGAGATGCGCGTCAAGTGTCGTCCAAAAGACCTTATCTCCGAGAATCGCAGCACCTCGATTAACCATACCACAGCAGATCGCCAAATCGTCGGGGAGTGGGTAATCGTACCGCCATAATTCCTTACCAGTTCTTGCATCCACGGCGTAGATCGTACTATAAGGGGTGGTGATGAACATCACACCATTAACAACAAGC
>JAKZUG010000696.1:0-6386 GCA_047516705.1 Candidatus Poribacteria bacterium
ACATAAATGTCTGGATCCTCCCAGTTACGTCCGCCTCCATACGGATATGGATACCCGCAAGTAACACAGTAGCCTCCTGGATCCCCCCATTTACGTCTGCCTCCATACGGATATGGATACCCGCAAGTAACACATGGATCGTCCCAAGAAGGCTCCGCATTACCACATGGGGGGAGATCGTCCCAGTAGCCTCCATACCACGGATACCCGCCAGTAACACATGGATCGTCCCCATAAGGGTCCGCATTACGACATGGGGGGAGAGCGTCCCCGCTAGTAACACATGGATCGTCCCCATAAGGGTCCGCATTACCACATGGGGGGAGATCGTCCCAGTAGCCTTGATAATATCCGCCTGATGGGGGGGGATCGTCCCAGTAGCCTTCATCATAATATCCGCCTGCATACGCAGGCGGACTATATGGCGGATACGTTCCACCACAGAAGCCATCGGACCCATTGAAGTCAGGGCCAAGTTCATGCCCATAGCTATCCTGATATAATAGAGAGCCAACAGCGATTAAGCAGAGCAGTAAATAATAAAGTGTCTTCCTTATTAAGCTCAACATTTGTACTTATCCTCCAATGTGATTTCGCCAGTGTTATGGGGAAGTCAACTATAACAACAGAACACATCAGGGCGAGTCAGTTCACACTGATTCGCCCTGATGTGTCAACGAGTCTTCAATTACCTCTTGCGCCTATCGTCAATTCGGTCTATATTTCTCACGGACGGACGAATCTTCGGTGAGATTCTACTGTTTGAAGAGCGAGGGTGATTTCGACGATATCGCACCTCGGTCCGCAAAGATTCTTTCTCTTCGCGGGAATTTAGCGGTTTTGACGGAGCCGGGTTTTTAAGGCGCATATCTCTAGAAATCGCTTGCACCGCCCGTGTACGGTTTTCCCGAGCACTATCGGGAGGACCAGTTTTCCCCGGAGAAGCACCCAAGAAACCTTGCTTACGGGGACGCCCCCAGTCGACCATAGGTTGTTCCGAGTAGCCACCAGAAGCGTAAGGCATCTCATATTCGTAACCGTAGCCACCAGAAGCGTAAGGCATCTCATATTCGTAACCGTAGCCACCAGAAGCGTAAGGCATCTCATCATATTCATAACCGTAGGCCTGATTCAAACACCCAAAAGCTACGACAAGAGTCAGATAAAGTGAGGTCAACATCTGTTTCAACATCTGTTATGATCCTCCATATAATTTCCCCAAGTGTATGGGGAACTATTCGTTATAACAAACTGGTCAACTCATCTAAAAATACTAATCCTCGAATTTTTTCATATTTTTATAGGGGAAAATCTGTGTTTTCCCTGCTATATTACTTAATTATACAGTACTTTAGGATATTTGTCAACTAAAACTGAATTAATTTTTAATTTTTATAACAAACTAACTTGTACCGCGTGTGCCGCGTGTGACTAAATTCTCATTAAAACCATAATTTTATATTGAAACCATCAGAGAGATATGTTACAATAGGACTTACGGTAAAATCCGATGAATTAAGGAGGTGATGAAAGTGAAAATTATAGCAGTGCTCCATCGCATGCGCCCACAATCGAGCACGCAATCCACTCCCACGTCGCCGTTGCGAATGAGGCACAAGAAATCTTTGCAGCAAACCAAGCGACGAACCCAATAGGCAAACAATAAAGGATTGGGGCTGCGGTCGACGCAGCCCCAAACAAACAGACGGAGTGTACAATGACTTATGAGGAATTGCTAGAAGAATGGAATGGAAGCTTGTCGGAAAAAGTTACAGAGTTTCTCGATCACTTAGGCTACTCCCATCCGAAGCTGGTGCTGCGAGTTCTTGATTACGGCATTGCCTATGCAGACTATTTTTTTAGCGAAGAAAACACAGACACAGACACAGACACAGAGCTTTTGAGGTTCTTGAAGGCTATCTGTCTCCGGTTGCTTTTTCTTGGAGAGGCCGAAGACACGGCAGTGCCTATCGACAGCGAAAATGGCAGACTTTGGGAACGTTCTTTCTCATCGCTTTCTTCAAATCACAAACGGCTTGTGCGGCTCATGTACGAAAACCGTCCCTTAGTCCGCGGTGACAATCTCGAGGAGATGCGAAGATTCCCCGACGACTGCATCAACTTAATCGCCACCGACCCTCCTTCGCGGGATGAAGAAGCGTTGGAAAACATCCTTCAACCGCTCAATTGCCTGAAGGAGCAGAAGAAGGACTTGATCCACGACGCGCTTTTCAAACCCATACGTGATCAATTAAAATCTACCCGGCACGCTGTAACGGCAATGCGGTATGCGATGGAGCAGGCTTTGATAGAGGAAGCACATAATGAAAAAGATTGTTGAAGCGTGGATATGGGATTCTGGACGCTGGTCGGATGAAACCGGGAAATACACTCAACCTCGGATACTCTCCACGATGCGACACCTCGGAACGTCAGGTCTCGTCGATATTAAAGGACTCCGGTATCATTCCACGAGTGCCATCGGCGACAGCAAGCTGCCTCAAGAGCCAGACACCGCACACAAACTCAGAATCGCACACTCATCTAAAGTCAGAAGACAGAGAGTAGAAGAGACATCGTCGTTCTTGGGATATGAATTTGAAGACGATACGAACACAGAGATTGTGCTCCCAACCGCTGAGCACCGGCGTCTGTTTTTCGTCACCATGCCGGCTTGTGAAGAGCGAGTTTGTGTTGTTAACCAACTGCTGAGCGTTGATCCGGATGCCAGAATCGTTATTGCCCCGCCCGCTTTCACTGATCTCAATGAACTTGATAGCCTCATAAAAAATGATACCCGCGAGCGCGTAATTCCATTCCTCCCGTATCGATATTCTGGTGGTATGGCTTCCGTTCGTGAGCACGCTCAACCAATTCAGGCCGTTCTACTGAATGTAATTTCGGGATCCTATCCTGGCCGATTGTCCTCGGCGTTCACCACTTTCCTAACGGAGTTCTGCTTGCCGGCACTAGATTGTCTTATTCATCTCTCGGGTCGAGTTTTGACGGGAACCACGACTTACACGGAAGCCGGAATGGTCCCTGTTATCATTTGCAACAGCATACACGAAACAGGCATTGTCTCTTCAGCAACACTTAGTGCTACCGGCAACTTTGGCGATGTTAACTTCACTTTGAGAGTCCTGTTCAACGGAGCGACATTTGATCTTACAGACGCGTTCAAACACTCGGTTTTGCGTGGCGGACCAAACCGTAACAAGTTCACTGAATCTGGGCATGACGCGTCTGGGTGGGAGCTCAACGGTTACAGCCAGCTTCTCTCTAACACCTTCACCGGGAGTTCAGACGTTCCTACGTTGAATGGGTTCCGAAACACGCAGTCATTGGTTAATGGACTGTTTCAGGCGTTGGCGACATTGTCCGACGGGGAACACCCGCAACAACAGACTTTGACATTCTCAACCGGCGAGGAACAAAAATGAAAGAAAAAAAACGCGCAAGACAACCAGAGCTCTTCAGAGGAAATAGTGAAGGAAGATTCAATACATGCGTTGGGCTGGTATCACTTGGAATCGTAGACAGCGAAACGATTCGCCGCTATTTAGGGGTTGACTCGCAGATGATGAAAAAGTGGCGCTGTTGTTCTCCACATAAACAAATTTTTGCCAAACGGTTAGAAGAGTTTAGTGCAGAATTTGCCAGCGATTCGCCCACGGTGAGACTCAAGAAACTCAAAGTTGATTGCGGCATTCGCCACCTCCTCCGGAAACAGGACGTGCGCTTCATGCGAGATTTCTCAACTTATTTAGACGCCGCTGATGACGAGGCAAACGGAGCGTCAGCGAACCGCTCGGAAATCGTCCGAAGTGCCATCGAAACGGCAGCAGAAATCGTTGATCTGGATGCCGATGCGTTCCAAAAGGCACTCCTGGAACGCCTGCAAGCAAAAAATGGAACGCGGTAACGATGCACACCTTGGAACTCCTCACGGCGAAACTCCCTGACGGATGGACCTGCGAACCGTCAGGTGACCTCTTTGTCGAGGTATATCCGCAGACCGCACAACTTCCCGAACAAGGATGGAAGATCCGTTGTAATACTACCTGCATTGAAAAATTGGACACTCTGATTCTACGGGTTGCCGACGAGATCTGTTTCCGAGAGCGGATTCCAATGAAAGTTGTGAACGGAAGGCAGTCGATGTATGATTTACACGCGAAGTTTACCGACTTCACTATCGCCGGGAAATCACTAACGCTGTACCCGGGTAACAACCCTAAGGACTTCGTTTACATCATCGAAAAAACGGAGAGGCTCATGAAAACCCTGTCCGTAGAACCCTGTGCTCAACCTTGGAGCGACAAGATATTCGCGTCTAACGTGTCCTACCGATACGGTAGCTACGTTCACGGACAGTTCTTCCTCCGGGTCGGTACCCTGCGTGTGCCTGACAGACGGGACGCATTCGTCCTGCCTCCCGGCATCAATGACCCCTTTGACGACACAACTACTTCCGCTGATCCGTCTGAATCTGAACCTGGAGCTGTCCGAATACAGGGATGCGATATCACTGAATGCCTCTATCGAAACTGGGGCGGGAGTGTATATATCGGGAATTCTGGAAGCGAAGAAGTCATACTCAAAGAAGCACGTCCGCACGCCCGCATTGCCTGCGAGATACTCTCGACCGACCTTCTTAAAAATGAGTTTAAGGTGCTGACAACACTTGCTGGCATCACCGATATAGCACCCCGCCCGATAGATCTATTTCAGAAAAGCGGACATTTTTTCCTACTCATGTCCCGTCTGGCAGGATTTACGCTCAGTGAGTGGAAACCCCACAACGAGCCCTCTCCGAAACGCATCGTAGACATCGCAGGCAAAATTGCCGAAAAAATTCTTGAATTACACGCGTCTGGCAGTGCCCACTTGGATATATCTGCATCGAACATTATCGTCGGTGAAGAGGACGTTAGCGTATCACTGATAGATTTTGAAAATGCGATCCTAAATGCATCCGATGCCGCACTCGCCGAGGACTCAAAGCAGTTCGCAGCACTACTTCACTGGCTGGCAGTTGACGGGGTAACCAGCGGCTACATTGAGGCGATACACTTGGGCAAACAAGGTGCCTCCATGACTCATATCTTCGAGAGCCTAGTGTTGTGTCAACCCTCTGTTGAAGGATAGAGTCGCTTGCGTTTGATACGCGCATCTTGGGTAGTAAACCGCTTATCGTTTTCCATCTTTGAATCTCGCGATTGCGCCGCGTTCAGCTAACTCGGCTTTTGCATAGTGCGCCGGCATTTGTGAGGATTTCCAGCGTCCTGCGACTTGCATATCGACAACGGTTGCGCCGGCTTGTGCGAGAGAGACGGCAGAACCGACGCGCAAGGAATGCCCAGACACAAAAAGGGTTATCCCTGCTCCATCTGCTCGTTTCTTGATGATACGCCGCGCGGATTGTGATGTCAACCGATGAAACTGGATGTTATCACCACGCCGGACGTGACGAAAGACAGCCCCGCGTGTGATGTTGCCACGCTCACGATACCGGGACAGCACATCTCTTGTCGCCTCGCAGACGTAGAGCGACACGCCGACACCGTCTGGGTCAGTTTTACTGCTTCGGATGTTCAACGTAGCAGATTTGAGGTCACCGCAGTTCACGCTCACGACTTCAGACACACGAAGTAAACAATCAGACATTAATCGAATCATTGCCGAGTCGCGCAACCCCGCGACCGTTCCTTCCGTCTCCGCAAAGATACAAACCCGCTCGACATCCTTCCACGTTAACCCATCAACCTGTCCACGTCCACGATCGCTACCTTGGCGACGAATACCGCGAAGGACGCTTTCCGTGAGAGTCAGTATGAGAGGCTGAGGATGTGCTGAATACTTTGCTCGCCATCTTACAGCTGCGACAACTTGTGCAACCGTCGCCGGTGATTTACCCAGTTCAAACAAATGCGTGAGATATTCCGCTAATATCACATCGTCCAGCGTACGACCCGCCAACCATACCATCAAAGAATCTAAGGACTGATGATATGCTCGCAATGTGTTCGCTGCCACCGATGAAGCGATCAATTCTTTCGTTTCATCGCTAACCGCAATAGAAAAACCTTGACGCTCGGACGTTGCTATAGAATTCATGTTTAACCTCCAAAAAACCGATAGCGACTGATAACTTCGATTATCGCATCTTATTCATACAAGATAGTATATCAGATCAGAGAACAATTGTCAAGTTTTTTCTTTTTTTTTTCTTGACACAATGCAGGGGAAGATGGTATACTAATTAGTATAAATAATTTGAGTGAGACACCCGGTCAAACATTTCACTGTTGGCGTATGTCCAGCGTCAAAAGGAGAGAGATAATGAGAGCGCGATTAAAGGTGAAGCAGAACATCGCTTTCAC
>JAKZUG010000697.1:0-3908 GCA_047516705.1 Candidatus Poribacteria bacterium
GTTTCATGAAGTTTAACAAATAAATTGGGTAATTGTGGCTACGCGCCGTGCGATGAATCGCACTACTACGAACCGATCTGCCTGTTATTACACATCTCAGAATTACCCGTTTAAATTCTTAATCTTCATCTAACCCCGCCAACGCTTTGGTGTATAAGCAATTATAAATTTCGCCATATAACCGCGTTTCCACTGATCGGCAGCGTGGTTCGCATGCTCAGTTACCAAACACAAAATCACGAAAACCATGGAACAACCTCGCGATGCCACTGCCTCGCTTAAAATATCTAACCTATCCAAAGACTTCGGAACAGTCGAGGTGCTGCGGAATATCTCGTTTAGTTTCACAGGTGGCACATCCGTCGCTATCACCGGTCCCTCCGGTTCAGGTAAAAGCACACTTTTGCACATCGTCGGCACCTTAGAAGAACCCTCTGTTGGGCAGCTCGAAATTAACAACACAAACCCGTTTACCCTTTCTGAGCCTGAACTCGCCCAATATCGAAATAGTGTGATCGGGTTTGTGTTCCAGGAACATCACCTGCTTCCCCAATATTCCGTGCTTGAAAATGTCCTTGTACCTACGCTTGCCTTCAAGCAGGATCCCAATGCGACACAACGCGCACATCAGCTCCTTAGACGGGTTGGGCTTACAGATCGTCAAACACACCGACCCGCTGAACTTTCAGGTGGTGAACGCCAACGCGTCGCCATCGCACGTGCGCTTATCAACCAGCCGGATATTCTCCTCTGTGATGAACCGACCGGCAACCTTGATACTACCACTGCTGAGACCGTCGCTAATTTGCTTTTTGAGCTGCATCACGCCGAGAAAAACATATTGATTGTTGTTACACACAACCTCACGCTTGCTTCACGCTTTGATCGACACCTGCAGCTTGCGGACGGCACATTCACGGTCAATAGAGATTCCTAACTCCCGTAACCATGCTATTAGAAAGATTATGCGCAAATTCTCTTGGAACGCCCTGAAACACTTTTGGCAGATACATCTTACCGTCGCGCTTTGTACTGCTGTTGCAACAGGTGTGCTTGCAGGTGCTTTGATTGTCGGTGATTCCGTGCGTGGAAGCCTGCGGAACATTACCACTGAGCGACTCGGTGCAATTCAACACGCTCTTCTCGCAGACCACTTTTTTCAACCGGATTTATTGCAGCGTCAGAACAAGGTAGGCGTAATTCTACTGAACGGAACTGTCGTCGCTCCACAAACTCAAGCGCGGGCATCGAAGGTCAACATTCTCGGCGTAACCGAAAATTTCTTCACGTTTTGGGGAGCGGACACAGCACCAAATCTCAACAAAATAGATGGGCAACCGTTCAACGCAATTGTCATTAACGAGGCACTTCAAAACGAATTGAATGCCCAAGTCGGCGATATGCTGCTGGTGAATATGCCTCAAGCAGCGGACATCCATCCAGAATTTCTTCTCGGCGAACGCGACGCATCCAAGGCGATCCAGAGTCTCCGCTTGATTGTCACCGACGTTATTCCCACTCAGAATGCAGGTAGATTTGGTCTACGCGCACATCAGAGTCTGCCGCAGAATGCCTACATCGCACTTCCAGTCTTACAAAAAGCACTGGGGCAAGCGGACAGGGTTAATGCGGTATTTACATCGGAGGAAAATGCTATTACCGCTGATGAACTCGCGCTATCGTTGGAAGCACTCGACTTAAATATTAAAGTGCATGACAACCATTTCGATCTCCAGAGCCAGCAATATCTCCTCAAGCCGGTGCTATCGGAGACAGCGTTAGCCGTTGCGAATGAAAACAGCATTCCAACACTCCCGACACTCACCTATCTCGCGAATACAATAAGTGCTAACGATAAGGTTATACCCTACTCTACAATTGTGGCACTCCCGACTGATGAAGGAGAATTTGCTAAACTTCTTGATATACATACGACCGAAGCGGAGCGACTTGCGTACGAACAGGCACGGAAAGAAAAAAAAGAACGGGTAGAATTGGAAACAGATAAACTTAAAAAAGAAAAACGAAAACTAAGAAGCACAAAAAAGGATAGAGAACAGACTGAGAAAATAAATAAAGACTTGGAATTACTTAATGAAAGCTTACATCGTCCTGAAATTATCCTCAATTCATGGGCATCAGATGACCTCGGTGTGAAAATCGGAGACGAAATCACTATCACATACTATAGCGTCAGTGCAGAAGAAGAGTACATCACTGAAACGGCATTTTTCCGGCTGAAGGGAATTCTGCCAATTGAAGGTATCGCAGCGGATAGAGACATTATTCCTGAGTTTCCGGGTATCCACGACACCGCCGACATGTCCGAGTGGGAATCCCCGTTTCCGATTGATTACACCTTGGTGCGAGAGCAAGACGAAACATATTGGGATGAATATGGTGCGACACCGAAAGCGTTCATCCCGTTAAAAATCGGCAAGGGACTCTGGAAAAACCGATTCGGGGGCCTTACCACTATTCGGATGGAAGCCGCACCAGATCAAGATATTCAGGCGACACGTGCACTCTTTGAAACTGAATTTCTCAAGAGGATTCAGCCAGAGCAGGTCGGCTTTCAATTCTTACCCCTTCAGGCGGATGGACTTCAAGCCTCTTCCGGTGCCACAGATTTTGGCATGCTATTTGGTAGTTTAAGCGGCTTTATTATTATCGCCGTTGCCCTCTTGGTAGCGATGCTTTTCCGCATCGGTGTCGAGCAGCGGGCGCGTGAAATTGGTATCCTTCAGGCTGTCGGTTATCCACTCGTTAAAATTCGTCGCCGCTTCCTATATGAAGGAGGCAGTGTCGCTGGTATCGGGAGTCTGTTGGGGTGCGTGCTAGCGGTTGGTTACGCACAACTTATGATATTCGGGTTAAAAACGTGGTGGCTGCCTGCTATCGGCACCCCATTTGTAGAGCTTCATGTCAATCCGTGGAATTTACTGAGCGGTGTACTCATCGCGCTAGCAGTTGTGATGATCTCTATCCGCCTGACTGTCCAACAATTAGGAGAGACTTCCACAACAGCACTCCTTGCCGGTGAAACCGATTTTGCTGAGTTAACGCTCAAACAGCAAACCAAAAAGACTGAATTCTCTTCGAGGTTGGCAATCGCGAGGAAGATTGGGACCACGTTTGTTGTTGTCATAATTGTCTTTTTCCTTTTCTTTGACAAATGGTTTTCTGATACTGTTGGTGCTTGGGTTGAAGACCCGATAATCGATTTTTTGTTATTGACTTCGAGCGTTATCGGTATAGGGTGGGATGTCTTCAATCGGTGGTTAAAATCACAAAAGGTGCCGAGACGGTTGAATAGGATGCGGTTTGCCCTCAAAAACGCAGCACGCCAACCGGGGAGGAGTAAAACCTGTGTGATAACTATTAGTTTGGCATGCTGTATCGTCGTCGCTGTAGGGGTAAATCGGCACGATGCGCCACCGGAGACAGAATACGCTTTTGTCGCTGAGTCCGCGCTCCCTTTGCACCATAGCCTGAATACACCAGACGGCAGGTTTGAACTTGGCTTTTCCGAGAAAGCCTCTGAGCTTCTCAGCGCATCGGAAATATTTCCATTTCGTGTGCTTCCGGGTGAAGATGTCAGTTGCCTTAATCTCTACCAGCCCCAAAAACCACAAATTTTGGGGGCATCTGATGCCATGTTAGACGAATACCCTTGGAGTCAAATAAGAGTTGTTCAACCTGAAGGCGGTAGAGCGCCCGCTATTGGTGATGAAAAGTCGCTACGTTGGATTTTACACCACAATCCTGACGATGATTTTCTGATGCAGGATGAATTTGGAAAACCACTCAGTCTACAACTTGAGACGCTTGAGAACAGCCTCTTTCAAAGTCAGTTGATCATCTCCGAATCTAACTTCACCAAATATTTTCCAAGCCAAAGCGGGTAT
>JAKZUG010000698.1:0-9137 GCA_047516705.1 Candidatus Poribacteria bacterium
TTTTCGGTTACCAGAGTTACGGTGTTGTGCCAGATGTAATTACGATGGCAAAGGCACTCGGTAGCGGCGTACCCATCGGCGCGATGTTAGCAAAACGGCAGATAGCGATGAGTTTCGTACCCGGCACGCATGCAGCAACATTCGGTGGTAATCCGTTAGTCACTGCGGCGGCATCCGCTACCATCAGAACGATTCTCGAAGAGAACCTCACCGTGAACGCCGTTAAAATGGGGAATTATCTCGCAGGCGGACTCATGGAACTCAAGGACAAGTATCCGATTAAAGAGGTACGTGGGAAAGGCTTACTCCGCGGTTTAGTCATGGAAGTCGATGCCAAACCCCTCGCGGCGAAATGTATTGAGAACGGGCTTGTCACGATATGCACCAATGATTACGTCCTCCGATTCTTACCGCCGCTCAATATCAACGCAGGCCATGTTGAGGAAGCCGTTAACATCGTCGAAAAATCGATGTCGGAAGTTTTATAAGATGCTATGTCCTCCACGCCTAATCTCAAGTAAGAACGGTCTCCAGACCGAAATTTTGCGGATAGCATACAGCGTGTGTCTACTCCTGTTTGTGGTCATCGTGGGATGTAGCCCCAGTACCTCAACGATTGGGTTGTCTCCCACAACTCGTGCGGAATTAGATGCTCTCCTGAACACACTGCAAGCGAGATACGAGCTTACTGGCTCCTTAAAGATTACCCAGATGGTGGTAACAATTGAGGAAGGCGACCAGAGTGAGGAACTTCGGGAATCGTTATGGTATAAGAAATCGGAAAAAGGTGGGGAATTGCTCCTGATCCAAGCGTTGGGCCCAATCAACGAACCACGGGCGGTTGCAATCGCCAATCAAGACGAGAATCACTTCGTACTTTCCCTTCTGAACGAACAAAGGACTTACCACGGACCGTTATCCGATGGGGCTCTACGAGAAATTTTCGGTGTGGATCTACGGGTGTCAGACGTGTTAAGTGCGATCTTCGCCAATCCATTCCTTGATGGACGCACCGGCGAATTCATATCGGTTAATAGATCCGGCGCAAAATTCACCATCACCCGTCCCGGGGTCCAAGAGGGGCATGTAGAGACCGTCACACTCCTTATTCGCGAGGATGAACCGCGAGTCACAGAGTGGCACATCCACGATGAAAATGGGGTGCTTCAGCAGCGCGCAGCTTTTGCCGACTATCGAAAAGTAAGTGGCATTCTACGTCCTCACAAGGTAGAAATCAAACGTCCACTTGAACAGACACAGGTTGTTGTGAGCATTGCCAAAGTCGAATTGAATGTTGAAATTAAGGACAGTAAGTTTGATACAGCACCGTTTCTATCGGAGGATTTTGAAATTATCCCATTGTCGGAATTGGCGAAATAACAAACAAAAATCGTGCGAAATATACAGGTTCGCGCCCACGCGAAAATCAACCTCTATCTGGATGTCGTAGGCAAACGCGAGGACGGCTATCACAACCTCGAAACGATTTTCCATTCCATCAGGTTGCACGACGATGTCATCATCCGTAAACAGCGGACAAAGAACATAACGGTTCACTGTGAACATCCAAGGGTTCCATCTGATTCCCGCAATCTGGCATATCGTGCGGCACAATGCCTCAGCGATGCCGTAGGCGGCATCGGCGGTATCGCTATTGACATCCACAAACGGATTCCGGTCGCAGCTGGACTCGCAGGCGGGAGTGCGAACGCTGCCGCCGTCCTTCACGGCGTGAATGAACTCTTTGAACTCGGTTTTACACAGGAAACCCTGATGCGCTTCGGGGCGCAGTTAGGTGCAGATGTCCCGTTTTGTTTGCACGGCGGTGCCGCATTAGGACTTGGTATCGGCGACCAGTTAACACGTCTTCCCGCACTTCCTGACCTACCGCTCCTCCTTTTAAACCCCGGCATTGAAATCTCAACAGCGGCTATTTTTAAAAAGTTAAACTTTCCCTTGACAAAGCACGAAAAAAACGTTATAATTATAACGACTTACATAGAGAAGGGTGATGTCCTCGGCATCGGGGAAAACCTTTATAATCTTCTTGAGATGCCAGTTTTTCCTGCACATCCCGAAATCGCTGCACTAAAAACCGAGTTGTCTAAGCAGCCCGGTTGTTGTGGCGCGTTGATGTCAGGGAGCGGTGCTACGCTGTTCGCTATGATGCATGATAGTGAAACCGCACGCCAGAGCGAATCACACTTCAAAAACAAGGTCAGTTTTTGCAAGACGACGGTAACCAGTCCTGTCGGTGTATACATTGATGATTAAAGGGCGGTGGCCAAGCGGTAAGGCACAGGTCTTTGGCACCTGCATGCGTAGGTTCGAATCCTACCCGCCCTGTCTCTTTTTTCACACAGTTCTTGAATATATAAAAAAGGCAGAATTTTAAAATGCTACAAGCAAAATTAGAGGTTCAACAACGCGACACTTTCGGGAAACAGAGTGCGCGTGAACTACGACGCAAAGGTGGGATCCCCGCCATATTGTATGGGCGAGCGCAAGATACCCTGTCAATTCAACTGAACGCGCGGACCTTCAAAAAATTCCTACGAACTTACGGCGAAAACGTCGTCATTAATATGGCAATTGATGAGGGAAATACTGAAACCGTCATTATCAAAGAAATTCAACGCCATCCAGTGGAAAAGCATACGCTGGTCCATGCTGATTTTATCAGAATCTCTCTCGATGAACCTGTGACATCAATCGTGCCGCTGGTCTTGGAAGGCGACCCGCTCGGCGTACAGGAGGGCGGTGTCCTCGAATTTTCGCTCCGCCAAGTGATGCTTCACTGTCTACCTATGCGAGCACCAACCGAAATCTCGGTCAACGTAGGGGAATTGGAAATCGGTGACTTTATCCACGTCAGTGATCTAAGCCTCGAAGAGGACATTGAGATCCTGGATGAACCCCAACGGATTATAGCGACGGTCAGCCAACCGCGCGTCCAACTTGAAGAAGAAACTACAGAGGTTGAAGATGCCGAAGGTGAGGGTGAAGGTGAAGGTGGTGAGGGTGAAGAAGCCACTGAACAGCCTTCGGAACCAGAAATTATCTCCCGTAGGCGCAGGGACGACGACGAGGACTAATAACGCTGTTTGTATCAAGGAAGCACAAGGAAAGTACGTCAATAGGTATGCTGTCCCTCTTAAAGTCGGCGTGCTTTTCTTAGGCATTCTTGCTTTTGCTGCCACGCTTAGCAGCATCGCACAAGAACCCTCCGTCCGTTTCATTGACGCAGATGGCAAAACCATTGCAGAGGTCCCTGCACAACACCGAGAAGAGCAGGTCTACCTCTCCGTTGACGCGGTGAAACAGGTCATTGATCCCGCGGCAACCCATCAATATAACCATCCCCGAAAACGACTCACCCTTAAAACCAAAGGTAGGCAAATCCGCCTGCAAATGGGTAAACCGACAGTTAGCATCGACCCCGGTGGACAGACACTTACGCTCTCTACACCGCCTATAATTATTGCTCAGCAACCCATGCTGCCCATCGCTTTTTTTACGCAACTCCTGCCAATTCTCAACGACGTTGATGTCATCTACGATTCCAACTTGAATAGGCTACAGATAAGACCTAAGAGGGACTGGACACCGGTGGAAACAGACGACACCCAAAATTGGGCAATTATTGTCGATCCAGGACACGGCGGGGACAACCAAGGCTGCGAAGGCAGCACTGGGATCCTTGAGAAAAACATCGTCCTCGTACTCGCAAAACAACTTCAACGGATGAGTAAACAGCAGGGTATACAGGTTTATCTCACCCGCGAGACAGATACCAAAAGAACACATTTTGAGCGCATTCAGGTCGCTAAGCAGAAACGAGGACAACTCTTCCTCAGCTTACACTGTAACGCCTCTTTCTCACCACATGAAAAAGGCATCAGGATCTACCTCAACAACCCCAAAGGACAAATCCGTTTTCCAAGTACCACTAAGCCAGCACTCACGGGGCAACGGGTAAAAATTCTCACCCAAGTGAATTTTTTAAAGCAGAGTCATGACTTCGCACGCGCACTACAAACGGAACTGAATTTTCTAACAGAAACCCCGGTTCAGATTATCGACCTTCCCCTCATTGCGTTATCTGAAGCCTATATGCCCGCTGTCGTTTTAGAACTCGGCTACCTTTCCAACGTCAAGGACTTAGAGAAACTTTCTAACGCTGAGTACACCGAAAGCGTTTCACAAGCGATGACTCGCGCGCTCCAACGATACATATCTTCTGTCAACCAGCAGATCCCTGCAACAGCAATAGAATAATAGGATATCAAATGGTTTACGACAAATTAAGGCAGAACGCAGCTTGTCGTGGCTTAAACAACACCTCAGTATACAGAAGAAGGACAAAAATGGCGAAACATCATAACAGTGCTGGCTTTTCGAGACTCTTAGTCATCTGGGGAATAACCCTCGTTGTTGTCGCTATATGTCTCGGTGTGACACTACTGCTAATTGAAAGGTCAAAGCAGGTGGTGATGCCAGTTGCACCGCCACTACTACCCACTGCCGCCAACCCTTCAGATACGCCACCGGAACCACAAGATGTCAATCTATTTCTGCTTGATGCCACCACGCTTACACTTGTCCCAATTAAAACCGAACGGCGACTCCACAGAGAACTTACGCCACGCTTGAGTCAGGTGGTCAGAGCACTCATTCAGGAAACACCACCTAACTTCAGAAACACGATCCCTCGTGGAACAGAACTCAACGAAGCCTACATCGACAGCCAACAGACAGCGTACTTGGACTTCTCAAGCCATCTTACCGATGGACATATCGGCGGCACAACAGCAGAATTCCTGACGGTCACGGCAATTCTCAAAACCGTCTTTGATGCATTCCCTGATGATATTAAACAGGTTCAGATTTTAATCGATGGCGAGGAAGTGAAAACGATCGCCGGGCACCTCAATCTCTCGCAACCCTTACGTCTCCCGCAATGAGGCTAAAACTTCTCTCACTAAACGGGCCAGTGTTTTGTCATATCTGAAATTGGAGGTAGAAGTAGTTTCCGTAGGCGCGGTTACAAGCCGGGGTCCCCACCCATTACTGGGAAGGGGTGCCTACAAAATGAAGATGGACATAGCACTAAATATGGACAAAAAAGTAAAACTCATCGTCGGACTCGGCAATCCAGGGATGCGCTACGAGCATACAAAACACAATGTCGGCTTTCGCGTGATTGACGCGCTCTATGAAGCATTCTGTCAGCGAGGCTCCCAGCCACGTCCTACGCACACATCAATTTGCAATTCGCTTGTTATACAGACCACATGGCACGACACATCTATCATCCTCGCCAAACCGATGACATATATGAACAACAGCGGTGCTGCCGTCGCCGCACTCGTCAGGCGATTTGAGATTCCGCTGCCGGAACTCTGCATCATTTACGATGATGTTCACTTAGACATCGGTGTGCTTCGGATACGGCAGAAAGGAAGCGACGGAGGACAAAAAGGGATGAAGTCTATCATCCATCATTTAGGTACCACAGCGTTTCCACGCTTACGTATCGGTATCGGTGAACCGATTGGTGCCTTAGTCGATTATGTCCTCACCGAATTTTCGGAAGATGAAGAAATCGAGATAGCACATACTATCGATCGCGCCCTTGATGCCCTTGAAACCTTCGTCAGAGACGACATTCTGACAGCAATGAATAAATTTAATAGCCGCTAAATAGGTCCTGACGCGCCTCATAAGCGCAATAGCCTCTGACTCTAAACTTGACAAACTTAACTTAATCGGATACCTTAAGAACAGGAAAGGAAAATGCTCTTGAACTCTCCTGCAGCAAGTCTCGGAAACTTGCAAACTTCGCCAAAACAGATCGCCGTTGATGCCGTTCTAAAAGCGATACAACTCTGCGAACAGGTACAAGCCGAGATGGTATCAACAGATGCAATTCAAAAGACAGATCGGAGCCCTGTAACTGTCGCCGACTTCGGGTCGCAGGCACTGATATGTAAGGCGATTGGCGATGCTTTTCCCGATGACACGATTGTCGCTGAGGAAAACGCACAAGCACTCAAAGAGAACGCATCGCTCTTAGAACGCGTCACAGACTACGTGAACCGCTTTTGCAAAAACACACAGGCTTCAGCAGAAACCGTTTGCGAATGGATCAACAGGGGGAGTGGTGAAGTCGGACCGAGTTTCTGGGCGCTTGACCCGATTGACGGCACGAAAGGTTTTCTCCGCCGCGATCAGTACGCGATTGCCTTGGCGCATATCGTCGATGGTGTCGTTCAACTCGGTGTTTTGGGATGTCCAAATCTGCCCTACCAACTGGATGCTACGGAATCTGAACGCGGGTGCCTCTTTGTCGCAATCCGGGGTGAAGGTACGCATCTCTACACCAAAACAGGTGAACCGTTAGCGCAAGTACACATATCAGAGACGGTACATCGCTTTGCAGAGAGTTTCGAGTCCATCCATGGTGACAGCGACGCACACGCCAAGATCGCGAACGCGCTCGGGATTACAGCATCGCCTATCCAGATGGACAGCCAAGCGAAGTACGGCATCGTTTCGCGTGGCGAAGCGTCCCTTTATATCCGTCTCCCGAATCCGGCTTTTCCAGATTACCGCGAGTGCATCTGGGACCACGCCGCGGGGATGATTGTGGTTGAGGAAGCAGGTGGGACGGTTACAGACGCGAATGGCGCGCCCCTTAACTTCTTGGCAGGAAAACGGATGTATGAGAATCGCGGCATTATCGCGACGAATGGAAAACTCCATCAACACGTTTTGAAAGCGTTGTCCAATCTATAACTAAGTATTGGACAAACCAACACGTAGGTGGGATCTCCAAATCCCAACCTTCTCATTTAAAACAATTAAGAAGCCTGTGCATCCACGCGATAAAGTACAAGCTTCAGAACAAAACGATGGTCTACCCATCGGGCAGATCATAACAAGAGGCCATAGTTAAAAACATGAAAGCTGGGCAAATTGTTGCACCCCGTCAGATCGAAATTATTGACATAGAACAACCGAACCTCGCCGACTATCCCGATGGCACGGTGATGATTAAAACCGTCCATAGTGCCATATGCGGCAGTGATATGCCATCGTTCGTACTTGAACACCCGGCAGAAAGTTACCCACTTGGACCGGGGCTTTCGATTCACGAGGCAATCGGCGTTGTCACAGACAGTAAATCGGACAAATTCAAGGCTGGAGATGAGGTACTCGCACTACCACGCTACGTCGGTGGACTTTCGGAATACTTTCTATCGGATGAGAGCGTCACGTTGCCGTTGACAGATTTTCCGAGAAAGGACTGCCTCCTGATGTCCCAACCGCTTGGTACCGTGGTTTGGGCATGTCGGAAGCTGCCGAACCTACTCAATCTTGATGCCGTCGTTATCGGGCAGGGACCGATGGGACTTCTCTTTACGCACATGCTGAGCAACCTTGGGGCAAGGACGATAATTACGACCGATCTGGTCGATTTTCGGCTCGCGGTGTCAAAGAAAATGCGTGCGACACACACGATTCACACCGCTAAGGAAGATCCCGTCGCCGTTGTCAAAGAAATTACAGAAGGCAGAATGGCGGATCTGGTTGTTGAGGTCGTCGGACACCAAACAGAGACTATCAACCAGTGCCTCGAACTTCTAAAACGTGAAGGGACACTCCTTGCCTTCGGGGTGCCAGATGATCAAATCTACGATTTCCATTTCGCAGATTTCTTCAGGAAGAATCTCCGATTCATCGGTTCCGTCGGACCGGACGCACCGAACGACTTCCCTCTGGCAATGGATATGATTTCGCAAGGTCGCTTCGATGTGTCCCCGATTATTACGCATCATCTACCTTTTACAGAGGCACAACTCGGATTTGAAATGGCACTTGATAAGAAAGATGAGGCGATTAAGATAGTTTTCGACTACGAATAGTAGTAGGCAGACTCCGTTCTGGCGGTACAACTACGAATAGCAGTAAGTAGACCTCGTTCGGTTTCCGTTACAACGGCAATTCAACGGGACATCCTTCACGGCTGGACTGGTAGATAGCGAGGATAATCTCAACGGCTTTGCGTCCCTCGCGTCCATCAACGAGATGCGAGGCATCGTTCTCAAGTCCGTTAATGAGGTTTTCCATTTGGCGTTTATGATTCGCATGGTTAATCGCACGCGGGTCAGATGCACCGCCACCAGTATCCGTCTTTTGTGCGAATTTCTCTCGGATCTCCGCATCTTCAGGAAGTTCCGGGTCGAATTCCCAGGTCACGATGTCCTCTTCGGCTAAAACGACGGTACCTTTTGTGCCAGAGATTTCGGTCTTCTTCAGCATACCGGGATAAGTGGCGGTTGTGCCTTCAATGACACCGAGTGCCCCGTTTTCAAATCGGAGCGCGGCAACCGCGGCATCTTCAACTTCTATCCGTTCGTGCGCCAACGTATCGGTGAACGCTTGGACGGCTTTGACGGGACCCATAAAATACTGGAGCAGATCAATGGCGTGGATGGACTGGTTCATGAGCGCGCCGCCGCCATCAAGGTTCCACGTACCGCGCCAACCGCCGCTGTCGTAATACTCTTGGGAACGGTACCATTTGATATAGGCATCGCCTAAGGTCAACTTGCCGAACCGACCGCTCTCAATCGTGGATTTAACGAGTTGTGTACTTTCAGTGAAGCGGGAATTGAAGATAGCGCACAATCGAACGCCTGCTGCATCGCACGCTTCGATGATCTCATCACACCGTTGTAAGGTAATCTCCAACGGTTTCTCAACGATGACGTGTTTACCGGCTGCTGCGGCGGCAACCGCGGGTTCTAAATGTGCACCGCTCGGCGTACAGACGCAAACAATATCCAAGTCGTCCCGTTTGAGCATCTCCGTGTAATCGGTGTAACTATCAACGTCGTATCGATCGGTAAGTCGTTTGGCGTTCTCAGCGTTTCGTGAACTGACTGCGACCAATTGCCCGTGTTCTAATTCAGAGATTGCAACGGAATGGAAATCGGAAATCATTCCGCACCCAATAATACCAAATCCATAAGTCTTCATATTTCGTGTGTTCCTTTAGTGAAAGCGAAGATTTACTATAGCGAGTTTTTTTAAAAATTATGACTTCTAATGAAAATCAAGTTCCAGAGCAG
>JAKZUG010000699.1:0-7792 GCA_047516705.1 Candidatus Poribacteria bacterium
GATCCGAATGAGAAAGTTGCTACGACGTGGGGACATCTTAAATCAAGATTCTAACCTATCGTCGTAGAAACCACTTTAGTAAATGAGTTTCTATAACTTATTGCCCCCACAATATCGTCGGGGCAAACTAAAAAGAGAGGAAGAATTAATGACACGCAGTAAACTAACGCTATTTATAGTTTTGTTAATGGCTACATGCACAGTTTCGAGCTGGGCAGCTTTGGGTGATGTCGCGATCTTCAGTGAAGGTGTAGGTTGGATCTCACAGGCAGATGCCGATGTCCAGCGCGCTATTGTCTTTGACGACCTTAAAGGTGCTGTCTCGTCTGTTGGTGATATTGTTTATCAAACCGACGCAGAAATCGGTCCCTGGGCAGAATCACGCATTGACGACGGCGTTGCAGATGTCCTTGTTATCTTTGGCTGGTTCCCAACGACCCTCTATACCCCTGGGAACTCACAGGTAGATGATTCCATCGCCGAACGGTTTCTCTATGGCGGGAATATCATCCTCAATTGTGCTGATTACGCCTTCTACGTTACTGAAGGTGGTGGTGCTAATGGTGAAAACGGCTTGAAGACCATCATCAACATCAACGCAGATATGTGGGGCGGCGGCACTGCGATTACGCCGACAGACCTTGGTAAAGAATATACGCCAACGCTTGGGGAATTCACCTCTGAAAGACCCTTCAAAAGTGAACAGATTGTTGATCCATGGAGCGTTGAAGCTATTTTTGGTGATAACGGTGCTGGATTCTTCGATCCAGGTATCATCAAATTGAACGATAACAGCGGACGCGTCGGTATCTGTATGCAAGAGCCTGGTAATGGCGGTCTCCCGCGTGGGCAGGTACTTATCGAAATGATTGATTTCATCTCGCAACAGCCGGATATGCTCGCAGATACGACTCCTGTTGAACCGATAGGTAAAGCTGCTGTTACTTGGGGCAACATCAAATCCGTACGTTAGCCTGACAGCAAACCAAAATCTTCCGCTCTTATATTCTTACCCTTGAGGTGGGAATATAAGAGCGGTTTTATTTTCTGCGGTACTTATCTTTTCTTTCTCTTATCAGATTGGTATGACCCAAATTATTATCGCAATGCACCTGCTAATGTCAATCCGAAGGGACCTGAAACTGGTGACGGTCACGTTTTAAAAGGTGGCGGTTGGGCTGAGAATCATGACTTTACCCGATGTGCGAGTCGTCTCGGCGGCAATCCCGGTTCACTCATACGTGGTTTCCGGTGTGCAATGGACACACCTTATCAATACAAGAATCCTCACTAAATCTTACCAATTTGCGTTGCTTCGTAGGTTGGGTAGAGCGCATCGAAACCCAATCACCCACAGCCCAATATCCAATTATTTGACACTATTCGGATACTGTGTTATACTTCTTTTGACAATAACCGATATTCATACATCCGAGACCTTCTTGACAATTATTCCATAAATTCAGTATAATAGATAAGCAGAAACATTACTTTGAAACAGATTATCACGCACGCAAACCCAGACCTTGATGCGATCGTTAGCGCGTGGCTCGCCCAAGATTTTCTCTTCCAAGAACACGCATCCGAGGTCTTGTTTGTGAGTCGAAAAGTCCCAGAAAAACTTATGCTGTCTGCCGACTGTTTGGTGGACGTTGGCAACACATACTGTCCCGAAAATTACCGGTTCGATCACAAGCCACCCGCATTTCGGAACAGAAACAGCACGTGTGCAACTCAACTGATCTGGGAATACCTATTAAACATCGGCAGGGCTGTCGTCCACCTCAAACCGCTTGTGGAAATAACGTATCAAGGCGATACACACCGCAATTCGGAAGCACTCCAGCAGAGTCGAATCGACGGACCGCATGCAGAATTGACAAAACTAAAAACTGAATACAGAGACACAACAGAGATCTATCAACAGATGGTGCTCTGGCTAAGGAGTCACACAAAAAATCTATGAAGCAGCTTACAGGTTTATTTTTTGTCCTATTTGTCATGGCAATAATACAAACACAACTCGTGAGTGCCGACGAATGGTCTCAATGGCGCGGTGAAAATCGAGAAGGTGTCTGGAACGAAACCGGCATCATTGAAAAATTTGAAGGATCAGAAATCCCAATCCGTTGGCGTGTGCCTATCGGGAGTGGTTATAGCGGTCCGAGTGTTGCTGACGGACGTGTCTATATCACCGATCGGCTCAATAAACCGAAACAGGTTGAACGCGTTCACTGCTTCGATTGGGAAACAGGAGATCAACTCTGGTCTTACACCTATGAATGTGCATACAGAATCGACTATACAGCGGGACCGCGTGCAAATGTTACGATCCACGATGGACTCGCTTATGCCTTGGGTGCGATGGGACACCTTCACTGTTTTGATGCTGTTACCGGCAACATCGTATGGAAAAAAGATCTCAATGCCGAATATAACATTAATATGCCGATCTGGGGTATCGCGTGTGCACCTATTGTCGAAGCGGAAAACCTAATCGTCCAAATCGGCGGTAAGCCGGATGCTTGTATTGTTGCATTTGACAGAAAAACAGGTGCGGAAAAGTGGAAAGCATTGGACGATAACGCCTCTTATTCGGCACCGATTGTCATCACACAAGCTGGTAAACGCGTCTTAATCTGTTGGACAGGAGCCAACATCGCCGCACTTGACCCAGAAACAGGGACCGTACACTGGCTTTATCCGTTTCCACCGGAAAGCTTTGAGATCGCTATTGCTACGCCTATTTTCAATGGTGGCGAATTGTTCATCACAGAATTCCGTCAAGGATCTCTTCTCCTGAAGTTGCCACAAGATAAGTTAGATGTAGAACTCGGTTGGCATCGTAAGGGCAAAGACGAGCAGCATACCGATGCACTTCAGACGACAATGGCAACACCTGTTCGCATAGGCGATTACATTTACGGCGTGGATAGTTACGGTGAACTCCGCTGTCTGGATGCACGGAACGGCGATCGGATTTGGGAAGACCTGACTGCGGTGAAGAAAGCGCGCTGGAGTAACATCCATTTCGTTAAACACACGGATTCATCAGATAACAGGGTCTGGATGTTCAATGAACACGGCGAACTCCTCATCACGGAACTCTCTCCCGAAGGACTGAATATTATCAGTCGCGCCAAATTAATCGAACCCACGCGCGACCAGTTGAACAGCAGAGGGGGTGTTACGTGGTCACACCCAGCATTCGCCTATAAACACGTCTTTGCCAGAAACGACAAAGAACTCGTTTGTGCAAACTTAGCAAAAAGTGAAAAATAGAATCCAAATCACGGAGGCAAAATATTGGAAACAATCCAGATGCCGGAGGTAGATTTACGTCCCGGCGAACAACTCCATGGCTTTGAAGTTCAAGCCGTCACACCCATTGACGAATTACGTGCAGTAAAGATTGAATTGGCGCATCAACATAGTGGGGCACGTCTGCTACATCTCTATACAGAGGATACCGAAAATCTTTTCTCCATTAATTTCCCGACACCGCCAGCAGACGATACCGGCGTACCCCATATTCTTGAGCACGCAGTCTTGGCAGGTTCACACAAATTTCCGGTGAAAGAGCCGTTCTTTGAGATGATAAAAATGAGTATGGCGACATTTATCAACGCCATGACAAGCTCAGATTTTACCTGCTATCCCGTCTCAAGCAACGTCAAAAAAGACCTCTTCAACTTAGCCGAAGTCTACTTTGACGCAGTCTTCCACCCGTTACTAACGGAAAATACCTTCAAACGTGAAGGACATCATCTTGCACCTGTTGACCCAGATGATCCCATCGGTGATTTAAAAATAACGGGCATCGTCTATAATGAGATGAAAGGCGCATTCTCAGATCCAGAGGCTCGGTTATACCGCTCTATGTCGTGCCGACTCCTCCCTGATACGCTTTACGCCTGCGAATCCGGCGGCGATCCGATTGCTATTCCCAACTTGACTCACGCGCAGCTCAAAGGGTTCCATGAAACCTACTACCATCCGAGCAACGGCTATTTCATCCTCTACGGTGATATTCCTACGAGTGATTATCTCGCCTTCCTCGCCGATAAGTTGGATAAAATCCCAAAGAATGCTGCGAGTACTGCCCTACGTCCATTGCGACCAGAGGTCACACACCAACCGAAGTGGGCTGCGCCACGAATTGTAACGGATACCTATCCTGTCGGCGCAGATGAACCGCTCACAGAAAAGACGTATCTCATGCTCAGTTGGCTCATCGGCGACGCAACCGACCCTGAAGAGGTTGTCTTGGGTCAGATTTTGAGTCTTATTCTGCTCGGCAATGAAGCCGCTCCACTCCGTAAGGCGATTATTGATGCCAAACTCGGTGCCGACATCGTTTTCTCCGGTGCGAGTTCTATCGGACCCGCAGCTACTTTTTATATTGCGCTCAAAGGGAGCGAAGCCGATCGCGTCGAAGCGTTTACGCAACTGGTCACAGAGACCTTAACACAGATTGCGGATTCAGAGATTGAAAGCGAAAAAGTGGAAGCAGCTTTTCAGCAGGCGACTTACCACTATCAAGAAGTCGCGTCGATGTTCCCGCTCCGCATGCTCTATCGCGTCATCGAAGGTTGGATCTATGAAAAAGATTCGGACACCTTCCTAAAGATGGGGAAAACGCTTACGGATGTCCGTCAGCAGTGGCTGGAAAATCCATCAATTTTCAACAACTTTATCCGCGAGAGATTCATTGAGAACCCACATCGCCTGACCAATATCCTATCCCCTGATCGGGATATGCAGGCGAAAATTGATGCCGAACTCGTCGAACGGATGAAGGAAACGCGGGCACAACTGACGGATGAACAGGTACAGAAAATCGCCGCTGATGCAGCTGAACTCGAACGTCTCAACGGTGTACCGAATCCACCGGAAGCACTCGCGAAGCTTCCACAACTTCAAGTCAGCGACCTCCCTGAAAAACCGAAACATATTCCTACAACGGTTGAGAATGTCGGTGGACAGGATCTACTCCGCAACAATGTTTTTGCCAACGGCGTTAACTACCTTGTCTTAAACTTCAATTTGCAAGGGTTACCGCAGCACCTCTGGACTTATCTACCGAGATACGCTGACGCTATAGGCAAACTCGGTGCCGCCGATATGAGTTATGAAGAGATGGCACAGCGGAAATCGGCAGTCACCGGTGGTATTGGATGCTCACCGTGGTTTTCTACACACGCGCTCGACCCCAATCGTTCCATGCAGAGCATGTCGTTTCATCTTAAAGCACTTGATGGGAAAATGGATGCCGCGTTGGATGTCCTGCACGATCTGCTTTTCGCTGTGAATCCGCGCGATACCGAACGCCTCCGTGATGTACTGATCCAAGCCGTTGCAGAATATCAAACAGAGATGATTCATGACGGATCAAGTACAGCAATTCATCACGCTTCACGCGGGCTTTCGTCGAACGCACATCTCGCTGAAATAATCTATGGTCTACCGCAACTCCGCACAAGTGAAACACTCCTCAACAGTTTTGACGAACTTAACACCGATCTTATGGGTCATATAGAAGGGATTCGCGATTTCCTGTTAACACGCGGACGTGTCACCGCCAGCTTCACCGGTTCGGATACCGCTTTTGAAACGACACGAACCAAACTTGGTGAGTGGCTTGACGCGATGCAGGACGAACCTGTTACTTCAGAATCAATCGCGTTCCAGCAGTTTGATACACCACCGAGAGAGGGATTGGCTGGTCCCATTCAGATTGCGCACTGCGCACACGTCATGCCGGCACCGCACTATTCGCATCCGGATTCAACGCTGCTCACGATCGGCGCGCATCTCATTCGACTGGATTACATACTCAGTGAAATCCGCTTTAAAGGCAATGCTTACGGCGCAAGGTTTAGCTATAACCCGTATGATGCAGTACTGTCCCAAGCCTCGTATCGCGACCCACACGTCGCACGCACGATCAACGTCTTCAAGCAGACCGTTGATTACGTTAAACAGGTGGAATGGACACAGGTAGACATAGACCGGGCAATTATCGCTACGGCAAAAGATGGCGAGAAACCGATCCGTCCGAGTCAAGCCGCAAGCGGTGCACTCAGTCAACATCTCGTTGGACAGACGCGCGAGATGCGAGAGGAACGTTACGCACAACTCCGGCGCGCAACACCCGCTGAGGTAAAACGTGCGCTCCTTCAACTCTTAGAGGAAAACGGAGATAAAGCCGCGGTCTGTGCCGTTTCCAGCCGTGAAAAACTGGAAGCCGCAAACAGTGAATTAGCGCAACCTCTTGTCATTGAGGATATTTTAACCTAAATCTATTTAAGCACGTATGCTTTCTTTGGTAGGTGCGGTTTTGCGGCGTACGCGCCCAAATGCGATCTGCATTCAAACCGCCCTACCCTCACAATAAAAAACGAAAGGAATCGAAGATGAAAAGAATCGCAATTTTGACGATGTGTATCTTTGCTTTAGCAATGGTTGTGGCAATAGCATCACAGCCAGCCGGTTTTGAGAAAAACTGGCACCACTGGCGCGGACCGCACGCTACCGGCACCGCGATTGACGCGAATCCACCTACGACATGGAGCGAGACCGAGAACATCCGCTGGAAAGTGGCTATCCCCGGTACAGGACACGCCGCACCCATTATCTGGGAAGACAAAATCTTCATACAGACCGCCATCAAGGATGAAGCACCTAAAGTAGAAGAGCCGGAAGCAGATGATGACAATCCATTCAGTGGCTTCCTTCAAGAAAGACGCGGACAAGCTGCCTCAGCAAACGCGTATAAGTTTGACCTTATCGCGATTAACCGAAGCAACGGGGAGATCCTGTGGCAGAAAACACTCCGAGAAACGAGCCCGCACGAGGGCACCCACCAAGATGGGACTTACGCGTCAAACTCACCGGTTACCGATGGCGAACACGTTTACGCCTATTTCGGTTCGCGTGGCCTCTACTGCGTGGATATGATGGGAAATCTGAAGTGGGAAAAAGACATCGGCACGATGTACAAAAGCAACACCTTCGGTGAAGGGAGCTCCCCTGCTCTCTACGGTGATAAGATCGTTGTGCAGCAAGATCACGAGAGGGGTTCCTTCATTACTGCTCTTGACAAGCGGACAGGTGATGTCCTCTGGAAGACCGACCGCGATGAAGGAACAACATGGTCGTCCCCTGTTATTGTTGAACACGACGGAAAAGCACAAGTTGTCACCACAGGCACAAATCGCGTCCGCAGCTACGATTTGGAGACCGGCGAACTGTTATGGGACGGTGATGGCTTGACAAGTAACAGCATTCCTTCACCGGTTGCTGCTAACGGTTACGTCTACCTCATGAGCGGTTTCCGAGGCAATGCGTTCCGTGGGATTCACCTCGCTGAGGCTACAGGCGATATTACGGACTCCGATGCCGTTGTCTGGGAATACAATCAGGATACGCCGTATGTACCGTCTCCGCTTCTCTATAAAGGCATCATCTATTTCTTGAAAAGCAACAACGGTATCCTTACTGCCTTCAACGTCGAAACAGGAGAGGCATATTACGGTCCTCAACGGTTGCAAGGAGTATCGGGTGTGTATGCTTCAATCGTCGGTGCGTCAGACCGCGTCTACATCGCTGGAAGGGGTGGCACTGTCAACGTTATCCAGCATGGACCCGAATTTAAGGTCTTGGCGGAAAACAAACTCGACGACAGTTTCAACGCATCGCCGGCTATTGTAGGTTCAGAGTTATACCTCCGCGGCGGTCAGTACCTCTACTGCATCGCAGAGTAAACCAAACATAACCTTCACCATAGGGC
>JAKZUG010000700.1:0-9204 GCA_047516705.1 Candidatus Poribacteria bacterium
ACGCTGACGAAAGTGAGCCTGGAACGTTCAGTAACCGTTACGTCTTGGAGAAGAATCCACACCTATTAATTGAAGGTATCCTGATCTGCTGCTATGCGATGGGCATTGAGACGACTTATATCTATATCCGCGGTGAATTTACACTCGGAAAAAAGATGTTAGATGCTGCCATCAAGGAGGCTTACGAGAAAGGATACCTCGGTAAAGATATTCGAGGCACAGGACTCAACGTCGATATTTATTCTCACCCTGGTGCCGGTGCTTATATCTGTGGCGAAGAGACTGGGTTGATTGAATCGCTTGAGGGCAAACGCGGACAACCACGTAACAAACCGCCGTTCCCTGCTGTAGAAGGCGTGTTCATGAAACCGACAGTCGTCCAGAATGTTGAGACATTATGCAATCTGCCTTTCATCGTCGGCAACGGCGTTGAGTGGTACACCAAGATGGGACCGACGTATGCCGATACGCGCTCTGATCCGCCGAAACCCGATCCCAACACTGGCACGAAACTCTATTGCATCAGCGGCGATGTTAACGAGCCGGGTGTCTATGAACTTGAACTCGGCTTGACCTGCTCTGAACTGATTGAAGTGGCAGGTGGTTTGCGCGGCGAAGAGGTGAAGGCGGTCATTCCTGGGGGTAGTTCTGCACCGATTTTAACGCACTATGAGTTAGATACACGGCTGGATTTTACCGCTCTTACACTTGCCAAATCAATGTTAGGGTCCGGTGGCATCATCGTCATGAACGAGACCCGGAATATCGTTGACTGCTTGCTCAATATTATGAAGTTCTATGCACATGAGTCGTGTGGACAGTGCACGCCGTGCCGTTGGGGCACACCGTGGGTACGCGATATTGTTCAACGCATTGCTGACGGAAACGGACGAAAAGACACTATCACACGACCGAAATTCGGTGTCGCCGAAAATGGTAGATGGGGTGATACTGGCGAAACAGAAGATATTTACGAAGACTTGGATTTACTCGAGAGTGTCGCCAACAACATCGCGAATGTGGATACGATGACGTGGAATACGATTTGTGTCTTTGGCATTGCTGTCTCATGGCCCGCTGTGAGTTATATGCGCAAATTCAGACCTGAATTTGAAGCCGCTATCCGAGAAGGTAAACTCGTCACGCTGCCTATTGCTGAGGCGACGGTCCCACCGGAGGAAAATTACGCCTATCAACAGCGGTTTATTCCGAAAGAGTTCGCTGACCTGTAGGACAGACCTCCTCAGAATACTGAAGGCTGAAAGCCGAAAGCCATTGGAGTAGAATTTATGGCATTTATTAAACTGAATGACCTCGAAGTAGAGGTTGAAGATGGAACGAATGTAGTCGAGGCGGCAAGGCAACACGGCATTGAGGTCCCTCACTACTGTTATCACCCCGGTCTGACCCGTCCAGCGAATTGTAGAATGTGTCTCGTTGAGCCCCATGTTTTCTTCCCACCCGCTGGCGCGATTGTCCCTGACCGGCAGCTCGCAACAGGATGCACGACGGTGCTAAGAACAGCACCCCCGGAGAGGAAACTTGACGGAAAGTACGACTTTATTGTCTACACGGATAGTCCGCGTGTCAAAAAGGCACGGGGGGACATACTTGAATTCCTGCTTGTGCATCATCCACTGGATTGTCCTGTCTGTGATCAGGCTGGCGAATGCGATTTGCAAGACTACTCCTACAGGCACGGATATGATAAGAGTCGCTATCTTGAAGTGAAAAATGTTCCACCGAAGAAAGATCTCGGACCAGATGTACTGCTCTATTCAACGCGCTGTGTTGTCTGCACCCGGTGTATCCGATTCGCGCAAGAGGTGTCTGGAACCGGTGAGTTAGGTTTAATCAATCGCGGTTCCCACGATGAAATTGATATTCCAAGAAGCCACGAAGGCGTTCCGTTGCAGGTGTTGGATAACAAACTCGCAGGAAATGTGGTTGACATCTGTCCCGTCGGGGCATTGATTAGCAAGGATTTCTTGTTCAAGTCTCGTCCATGGTTTATGGAGAAGGCGAACAGTGTCTGTTCAGGATGCAGTGTCGGTTGTAATATCACCGTAGAATATAAAGTGGATGGGCTTTATCGAATTAAGCCGCGCTTCCATGCGGATATTAACCAACATTGGATGTGTGACGATGGTCGTCTCGGTTACCACTATGTAAACAGCGATGAGCGACTTCAACTTCCGCTTAAACGCGTTGATGACGAACTCACGACAACACATTGGGCGGATGTCCTAACTGTGATTAAGGAGCAGTTATCAGAAGTAGAAGCTCAGGATATTGTTGTTATCGGCTCCGCGCAAGCCACGAATGAGGACAACTACGTTTTGCAGCAGTTCGCACACGACGTGCTGCAGACAACGCAGTTAGGTCTGTTCGGGCAGCTGCCGGGTGAAGAACACAAATTCCCACAATTTACGATTGAAGCGGATAAGAATCCAAATACTGCAGGGGCGCGAACGATACTCGGTTCTGCAAACGGGAACGTCGTTTTAGAAGGCGATGCACTTTGGGAGAAAGTCTCCAGTGCGAAAGTTGTCTACCTTGTTAGTGGTGCACCAGAACGTCCGCTTGAGGATGCAGAGAAAACCGCGTTGGAAAGCGTCGAATTCCTTATTGTGCAAGACATTTTGCCATCAGAGGTGACGCAATTAGCCGATGTGGTGTTGCCCGGAACGACTTTCGCCGAGAAAGATGGCACCTTCACCAATTCGACAGGCTGGGTCCAACGGATTCGCAAGACGATCGATCCGCCGGGTGAAGCGCGCGTGGACTGGGAGATCATCCAGCAACTTGCCAAGCAGTTGGGTGGTGAGATGAATTATCACTTCGCTGGCGAAATTGCACTCGCTATTGCTGAGAATGTACCGAGCTATGCGGACGCGACGCATCAAAAAATTGGGGATGCGGGAATTAAATTAACCTAAGCCTGTAAGCTCGATAACTAAAATCACGAACAAGAAGAAACTTCGGATGTAGATATATTAAAACCCTTCATAGAAAGGAAACGTCGGAAACGCACCAAAAACCATCGTGAAACGAAATTATGCCTTAAATGGCATAATTTGTCTTTGCTTTACATTTGGAACGATGCGCGCCGGCCCATAGCTAAAAAAATGGAAAATTTACCTCTCGTTTTAATCCTCAGTTCAATCGTCAAGATTGTCATCATTGTGCATCTGTTGCTTATCGGTGTGATGTTAATGATCTGGGCGGAACGTCGGGTGAGCGGATGGATGCAGGATCGGTTGGGACCGAATCGCGTTGGACCCCAAGGATTGCTCCAACCTGTCGCAGACGGGATTAAGTTCATGTTTAAGGAAGATATCATCCCGGATCATGTGGATAAGCCGCTGTACGTGCTTGCCCCAGCAATGTTATTAGTTCCAGCACTTGTTACGATTGCAGTCGTGCCGTTTGGGAGTTCTATCACACTGTTTGGCAATGAAATACCGCTCCAGATTGCGGATATTAACATCGGTATTCTGTATATCTTGGCGATTACGTCTCTCGGTGTCTACGGCGTTGTGCTTGGCGCGTGGGCATCGAATAACAAGTATTCGCTTTTAGGCGGTTTACGTTCATCGGCGCAGATGATTAGTTACGAGTTGACACTCGGATTAGCAATTATCGGCATACTGATGTTGACAAGCTCACTCAGCCTTCGGGCAATCGCCGTAGAACAAGGGGCATATCCATGGCAATGGAACTTCCTAATTCACTTCCCCGCCTTTCTCGCATTTACAACTGCAATGTTCGCAGAGACGAACCGCTTACCGTTTGACCTCGCTGAAGCGGAACAGGAACTCGTCGCAGGGTATCACACCGAATACAGTAGCATGAAATTCGCTATGTTTTTCATGGCGGAATACATGAACATGATTGTCGGTTCTGCCGTTACGGTGACGCTCTTCTTGGGCGGATGGCACTTCTTCGGCTTGGAAAATGTCGGAGGCCCCGTGTGGAGTGGACTTATCTCGTTCGGTATTTTCTTTGTCAAGACAGCGATTTTCCTGTTCGTGTTTATCTGGGTTCGCTGGACACTCCCACGATTCCGGTATGATCAACTCATGAATCTCGGTTGGAAATTCCTGATGCCTGTCGCTTTGAGTTCAATCGTTGTAACGGGCACCTTATGGATAACAACGGACGGCAATCGTCTGTGGATAGGTATCGGTAATGTGGTTGTGGCGTTTATTGTTGTATCGATTGTGGCAGGGCTGCTGGTCATGAACAAGGCACCTGAGCCAGCAATGCCGGATAACAACCGGCAGATTACACCCAGCGCATTAGACGCGATAGAGTAGGAGGCGTGCGAATGAATCCAGAACAGATTCTATTTATTCTCTTTGGAGCAGTTTCGCTGATTGGCGCGATTGCTGTAATCTCGTTTCGACATCCGATTTATAGCGCGCTCTCGCTTATCGTAACGTTTTTCGCACAGGCAGGGCTGTTTGTGCTGTTAGGCGCGCACTTCGTCGCCGCTGCACAAGTCATCGTTTATGCAGGCGCGATCATGGTGCTGTTCCTCTTTGTTATCATGCTCCTGAACCTCGGTACACTTTCAGTGAAAGGGGCGATGACGGGCAAACTGAAAGGGTTTGCGATAATCTTAGGTATCCTCTTTGCTGTTGAAGGGATCTATATCGCGGCGAATGCACGCAACGATACCGCTGTCGCTTCCGCAGAACCTGTTACGGAAGCGGTAACGACAACCACTTATGAAATTGGTGAACTTTTGTTTACCAAGTATCTCTTACCGTTTGAGGTTACGTCGCTTATTTTGTTGGCGGCATTGATTGGCGTTATCGTCTTGGTAAAACGTGAAAGCCAAGTTGAAAACTAAATGGGTCTTGGACTACTGTCCCTACAACTACTAAGGAGTCATCGGTTATTAGTTATCGGTTATCAGTCGCCTATCTGACAACCCACTCTCTGGAAACTGACAACTAACAACTGACAACTATTTATGCCATTAGAATATTACCTTGTTTTGAGTGCACTCTTGTTTACTACTGGAGTCATCGGAGTCCTCATCCGTAGGAACGCTATCATCATTTTTATGTGTATTGAACTGATGCTGAACGCGGCGAATCTCGCTTTTGTTGCAATCAGTCGTAGTCTCGGCGAGGTGACAGGGCAGGTGTTCGTTTTTTTCGTTATGGCCGTCGCTGCCGCTGAAGTTGCGATTGGTCTTGCAATTATTGTGAGTGTCTTCAAACATCAACAGACGATTAACGTGGACGAAGTTAATTCGTTGAAAGGTTAAACAATTCTCTAAAGTAGTAGGCATACTCCGTTATGCCGTAACTAATGGTTTTCATCACAGAAAATCATCAGTTAAAAGACTGTACTAGGCAAGGATAAAATATGTCACAAGAACTAATTGTTGTCCTGTTAGTTGCCCCGCTTGTTGGGTTTCTGATTAACGGATTATTTGGAAAATGGCTAAAAGGTAACGAGAAACTGAGCGGGTGGATAGGCGCGCTTGCGGTGTTGGTTTCCTTAGTCTGTTCGATTATCGCCTTTGCCAGCCTGAACGGCGGTGCTGCCCCGTTAGATGAAACACTCTATGAATGGATTACAGGGGAGTCGTTCGCTTTCAATATAGGCTTTCGCGTGGACGCACTAACAGCGGTCATGTTGTTGGTTATTACAGGTGTCGGTTTCCTCATCCACGTCTATTCGATCGGCTACATGCACGGCGATGCTGGGTATACCCGTTATTTTGCCTACCTGAATCTGTTTGTTTTCTCGATGCTAATTCTCGTCCTCGGTAACAACTATCTGATGATGTTTGTCGGATGGGAAGGTGTTGGTCTCTGTTCTTATCTCCTTATTGGATTCTGGTATGAGAAGCAGTCGGCAACGGATGCTGGAAAAAAAGCGTTTATTATGAACCGAATCGGCGATTTCGGTTTCCTGTTGGGGATGTTTACCCTGTTCGCAGCGTTTGAGACTTTAGATTTCACGGCGATATTTGATAAAGCAGAAGCGGGGACTTTTGAGCAAATTTTCGGTGCAAATACGCTCGTGATTGCGACGTTGCTACTCTTCGTTGGTGCTATCGGTAAATCGGCACAGATCCCGCTCTACGTTTGGCTACCCGATGCAATGGAGGGTCCTACACCGGTCAGCGCATTGATTCACGCTGCTACGATGGTTACTGCAGGCGTGTATATGATAGCACGTTCGGCTGTGCTTTATGAAATAGCGCATACGGGACAGGTCGTCGCATGGATTGGTGTTTTAACCGCGTTTTTCGCCGCAACAATTGCGCTAACACAGAACGATATTAAACGCATCCTCGCCTATTCTACTGTCAGCCAACTCGGGTATATGTTCGTCGGTGTCGGTGTCGGTGCTTACGCGTCTGGGGTCTTCCATTTGGTAACGCATGCCTTCTTCAAAGGACTAATGTTCCTCACCGCTGGTAGTGTGATGCACGCCATGGCGAATGAACTGGATATACGGAAAATGGGCGGCTTGAAGGCAAAGATGCCGATTACGCATTGGACTTTCTTGGTTGGTGCGCTTGCCATTGCCGGGTTCCCGTTCTTGAGCGGTTTCTGGAGCAAAGACGAAATTCTGCACAGCGCATGGGGAAGTTCTCGGCTAATTTACGGTATCGGATTGGTCACAGCATTCCTGACAGCCTTTTATATGTTCCGCCTAATCTTCGTGACATTTTACGGTGAGTCTCGCGTTAATTCCGAAGTCGCTTCGCATGTGCAAGAATCGCCAGCAATCATGTGGTTACCGTTAGCAATTCTGGCGATCCCTTCTGCCTTGATCGGCTTATTATTAGGTTGGGGTGGACATGAAAGCTGGTTCCACCACTTCACGAAGAACGTCTTTCCAGAGGCACACCATGACGCATCGGGTAATGTTGTCTTGTTTATGGTAATTTCATCGGTTGTCGGCTTGGCGGGTATCGCGTTTGCATGGACACGTTACAGCAAACGAGTGCCGTCTGACGAACCTACCGGTGCAATACATAGACTGCTTGCGAACAAGTACTATGTTGATGAAATGTATAATACCCTAATCGTGCAACCGGTTAAAAACGGTTCCCATTTCCTGCTATGGAAGCTTGTGGATAACGGTATTATTGACGGAATCGTCAACGGTGTAGCTGCTGTTATCCGAGTGATTGGTGGAACGTTGCGGCGACTCCAAACAGGTCTCGTCCAAGTGTACATTGTCTCGATGGTTCTGGGGATTGTGTTATTCCTTGCATATTACCTGTTTTTTGTTTAAGTTGAGGTGCGGTGGACTCTCGTGCTACGTAATTCTTCCGTTATTTAGGAAACGCTGATGGAGGAAGAAGATGAAACAGAATACTTTTCGACCACGGGATATGCTCAACAAAGAGGTTGCTGGCATCTGCGGTGTTGCAAGATTGACAGATAAGGCACGAGCTGCCCACGCTGAGGAAATCGGAAGTTATAAATACGGTGCTGATTCCAAGCAAGATACTGGCATTTTATCCTTCCTCGGCATTTCAGCAGAGGCGTTTCAAGAAGCTGCTGTAAGGATTGACAATGATGTCAGGTTAGGGGCATGGGTTCTGGATAACTGTAAGAGGTCCTCTGAGGAAATATCGGCGTTCAATCGTAAGTTGAAGATGTGGTGGCAGAGCAAAATGCCGCGTGACAGTTATTCAAAACGCCGCCGTGAATTGGCACAGCGCAGCGAATCATCCCAGTTATCTGAGACGGACTTGCTGTTAACCATGATTATTGGTACTTCTGACTAATCGTTCGTTCCTGTCAATGAAAGTTAAGTAATCCTAAAGGAGGTTTCTTTGTTACTTTCAATAGTCATTTTTTTACCATTGCTCGGTGTGATAGCAATTGCACTGCTCAGAGGCTTAGGTGCTACCGCTGTCAAAGCCATCGCACTTGGCATTGGAGTAATCACCTTTGTTATTTCGTTGGGCCTTTACACCGGATTTAACGCAGACACTACGACTTTCCAGTATGTTGCGCGGAACGATTGGATTCCCGATTTGGGCATAAACTACCATATCGGGATTGACGGTATTTCATTGTGGTTGGTGTTGCTTACAACATTCCTGACACCGGTGTGTATTCTCGCCGCATGGAGTTCGATTGAGAAAGGATTGAGCGGCTTTATGATGTCGCTCCTCGCGCTCGAAACAGCAATGTTGGGCGTATTCTGTTCTCTGGACCTGTTCCTCTTCTTCGTATTTTGGGAGTCAATGCTGATCCCGATGTATTTCCTCATCGGGGTCTGGGGGTACGACCGGCGGATCTACGCCGCCATCAAGTTCATGCTCTACACGATGGCGGGGAGCGTGCTGATGCTCATCGCGATCCTCGGCCTGGCCTACCTTCACAGTGCGGCCACGGGGAGCTACACGTTCGATCTTCTCAAGCTGTACAGCCTCGACATCGCGCCACAGACCCAGACGTGGTTCTTCCTGGCGTTCACGGTCGCCTTCGCGATCAAGGTGCCGCTGTTTCCGTTTCATACCTGGCTGCCCGATGCGCACGTGCAGGCGCCCACCGCGGGCTCCGTGATTCTGGCAGGCGTGCTGCTGAAGATGGGGACCTACGGCCTTCTGCGTTTCTCGTTTCCGCTGTTCCCGCAGGCGGCGGCGTACTTCGCGCCGTGGCTCGCGCTGCTGGCCGTGATCGGGATCATCTACGGCGCACTGGTTGCGATGGTGCAGCCCGACATGAAGAAACTGGTGGCCTATTCGTCGGTCAGCCACCTGGGCTTCGTGGTCCTGGGCATCTGCGCGATGAACACGCAGGGCGTGCAGGGGGCGGTCTACCAGATGCTCGCGCACGGCGTGAGCACGGGCGGTCTGTTCCTCATGGTCGGGATGCTATCGGACCGGCGCCATACGCGCCTCATCGCCGAGTTCGGCGGCTTAAAGGCGGTGATGCCGCGCTTCACCGCGGCGTTCATGATCATCACGCTCGCCTCGATCGGTCTCCCTGGTCTGAACGGGTTCGTCGGCGAGTTTCTGATCATGCTCGGCGCGTTCCGCTGGGCTCCGGGCTTCGTGGTCGCTGCGGGCCTGGGCGTCATCCTCTCGGCCGTCTACATGCTGTGGATGTTCCAGCGGGTGTTCTACGGCCCCATGACGCACGAAGAGAACGCCGCGCTGGCGGACCTTCAGCCCCGCGAATGGGCCGGTGTGCTGCCGCTCTGCGCGAT
>JAKZUG010000701.1:0-6196 GCA_047516705.1 Candidatus Poribacteria bacterium
GGTCTGACGGTCTTCAGAGGTGAGTTCAACTTTATGTCTTTTCATCGCTTGCCTCTCCGAGATGAAAGTAAGATTCTATGGAGAATATATCACATAATAACCCTAAAAGTCAACATACTTTATCACAAACTCAAACTTGACAAATCACTAGTAGCATATCGAAAGAAAGCCGCCGTAAACCCCTCCTTCGTTGGCGGGATTTGATGAAGTTTAAGCATTTAAATCGGTAATGCCGATTTTCCTCAGGCCCTGTAGGTGCGGTTTTGCGGCGTACTCGCCCAAATGCGATCTGCATTCCTAACCGGGGTCCCCACCCGTTACTGGGAAGGGGCACCGGATATTGTCAGGAGGCGGCTAAATCCGCACATCAACCCCTATCTCTTTTCCTCGCGCCATTCGCTCATTTTTGCTACAAAATGCACTTTTCACTATCCTTTTCAGATGACATGTCTCTAATAAGCAAGAAGAGGGAGAATTGTCATGCATTCTGAAGAATTGATTGACGCGAGTGATGCCGAGTTAGTCGTCGTTGCACTTGCTGGTAATACGCAAGCATTTGATGTATTGGTGAACCGCTATCGACGGGCTATGCTGACAGTCGCGCAACAAATTGTCCGAAACGCCGCAGACGCAGAAGATGTCGTACAGGATGCCTTTTTACGAGCTTTTGAGGCATTACCACAACTCGCTGATCTGAATCGGTTTGGCGCGTGGCTTCATTCTATCACCCGTAACCGTGCTTTGCGCTTCTACAAAAATACCAGTCGCTACCAACCGCAGGAGGATATGGAACCCTATTTGAATAGGGTATCAGATACATCGGCGGCAGATCCGGCTCATATCGTGGAGAGCGAATTGACACAGCAAGGAATTAGAGACGCTATTCAGAATCTCCCTCCCGACTATCAGGCAGTTATTGAACTCTATTATTGGGCAGAGATGCCTCAGCAACGGATGGCTGAATTCCTATCTCTGCCACTGACGACTGTGAAGTGGCGGCTCCGTAAGGCGAAGGAACTGCTTAAAACGATCTTAGAAAAGCACGGCTACGGCGAGGATATGTGACAATCTTTTGGAGCACTTAATTATAATAGGACTTACGCAGACAGGTGATAAGTCGCCGGACTACTAACAGATGGATCTTGGAAGTACGTGTGTTTCTCAAAAGCGGTGTGGTTCGTAGTAGCGCAATTCATTGCGCCTTGCGTAAGTCCTGTATAACTAAAAACTAAAGTTTGGACAATTTGGAGGATATTCAGGTAGTCTTCTCAGCGTGTGGTACTTGCTCTCACTCGAAAACTGGTTTAATATCCTGCTGTTTTGTTTTCTGAAAACAACTCGTAGAAAATGACACCTCGATATCAGTAAACAGCAGCCCTAGCGGGGCGACATGTGTGTAGAAACCCAGTTGGCTCCCAAGAGTAAGCCCCAGCGGGGCGACAGGTGTGTAGAAAAATATTAGGTTAGAAGGAAAAAGATGCCTAATGGGTCTCAATCCAGCCTATTACACGAGGATTTTTAAAATTGTCCAAAATTTACTAATTACAAGGAGAAGGCAATTATGGAACAACAGCAACAGGAACGACAACAGGAGCTCAGAGGTCTTTTCCACATGTTGGAGCACACCGCAAAGATCGCAGAGGATGCCGCTTTAACGGGTGCCTTTAGCGATGGCGAAACGCGGTGCATCATCCAATTCAATAAAGTGCTCGCACGTTTGAGTGACCTCAACGCGGTACCTGATGGACTTTTTGATGAACTACACGTTGATGCGTCTTTTAGTCAAATCGGGATTGCCTGTCATCAGCTCGCAGCATACCTTAATGAAGAATTGGATACAACCGCCGATTTCAAAGGATGGTTCACCAGTTTTTTCGGAAAACGGTTCATGGAAAATCTGGCGGAAGAATTCACAGATAAACCTTTCGGAGACCTGATCCGCAAGGCGGTTCCAGATTTCTTAACCGAGGCAACATTTGAAGACATCGTCAAAGTCTTTCCTGTCGCATCGGGTGGAAAATTAATGATTGATGCTGACTGTGGCTGGATTGACGTAAAGAGCACAGAGGATGATACCCTTTCGGTCCGCATTCAACGCGCCGCGCAGATAAAAGCGAATCGGCGTGCAGCGGAAATCCTCAAGAATTTAGATGTCCAGATAACCCACGAGGCATCCGATGTTAAAATTGAGGCGAAGTTCGTAGGAAACGCAAAACGCTGGCAGAAGCGGAAAAACGGTCTTGATGTTCAGTTTGAGATCCTCGTGCCGCGGCACTATAACCTTGATTTGAAAACTGCATGTGACGACATTTCCGTCGTGAATGTTACAGGAGACGTGAACGCGGAGACATTCCGCGCGGGGCTCCGTTTTCAAGATATTACGGGACGTATTAATGGGGTCACATCCATTGGGAATATTGATCTCAAGGCGTTTAATGGAGATGTGGTGCTTCAAACGACTGGTGGAAATATTGGGGTTGCAGTTGGTGCTGGTGATGTCAAAGCTAAGACCTCCGGTGGAAACCTCCAAGTGGTTCATGTCATAGGTGCGGTCAGTGGTCAAACCTCTGGCGGTAATATTACCTTACTTGGCTGCAAAGGCGGGGCAGACCTGAAAACGGCTGGTGGGAGTATAGAGGTAGAAAACGACAGACCTGTCCTCGCGAAAACCGCTGGTGGTTCTATCCGATGCCAACTTGGGAAAGTCGCCACAAGTCAAAGTTTACTGCTGGATTTGGAGACAACAGGTGGCGGCATAAATGTCTCACTTCTCCCAGATATCGCTGCGACTGTCGAGGCAAAGGTACTCGGTGGCTCAGTAACGACGGAATTTCCGGTAACTGTAGAAGCATCGGGTACTGTAAAACCTGATCAGTTGCAGGGGGCTATTAATGGCGGCGGGCCGCTGCTGAAGCTCCGTTCTGTCGGTGGAAATATCATTCTAAGAAAGGTAGAAGAAGATAAACCGGAAGAGGTGTAACGTGTTACAAAGCAGGCGAGGCGAGATGTGCTCGCGATCTTCCGACCAAATGGAAACCAAAACACCATAGGTGTCAATTTAAGAAAAGAGTTATGCACTGAATATCCCAGGCCGGTAGATGTGGTTTCCTAACCGCATCGGATCGTCCGCGAAAACCTTCAGCTGCAGCGTCTGCTAAACAGGATTTTCCGCTAAACAAGAAACCGAGGTCTGGGTTGGGATAAGTCCGGTTCGGTTAGGAAACCGAACCTACCGGACCTGGAATACCGCTAAATTGACACCTATGGTGCGGTTTTGCGGTGTACTCACCCAAATGCGATCTGCATTCCTAACCGCACCGGGCATAATCAAAAATAGTAGACTCTTTATGAGAAATCATCAAGTTAATTTGGTATATAGTAAAGCCTACAATTAAATGGACACTAAGGAATTGGCGAGGTTAGGAAACCTCGCCAGCAGCGGTGAAGTACCAAACCGTATTGTGTTCAGATGTTTTTGGGCTTTACTATAATTCATCATCTCGTAGATAAAACATCTGAAAGGCAAATCAAAATATGAAAATCGGAATTATTGGCTGTGGAACAATCAGTAGTGCCTATTTTGAAGGGGCGCGAAAAACCGACATCTTAGAGATTAAAGCCTGCGCTGACCTTCGAACGGAAGCGGCACAGGCACAAGCCGAAAAATACAATTCCCACGCATGTACCGTTGGTGAATTACTTGCAGACCCAGAGATAGAACTTGTCGTGAACCTCACTATTCCCAGAGCTCATGTGGATGTCGGTCTTCAGGTCTTAGAAGCAGGCAAACACGTCTATAGCGAGAAACCACTCGGTGTGGATACCGAAAGCGGAAAGCAGCTTATCGACACCGCAGCAGAAAAAGGACTCCGCGTCGGATCAGCACCGGACACCTTCCTCGGTGCTGGCATCCAGACATCGCGACAAGCACTGGATGCGGGAAAAATCGGTAGACCGATTGCTGGAACGGCGTTTATGTGTGGGCACGGGCCCGAAAGCTGGCACCCGAATCCTGCCTTCTATTACGACATCGGCGGCGGACCGATGTTGGATATGGGACCCTATTACATAACCGCCCTTGTCAATATCCTCGGTCCCGTTAAGCGCGTCGCAGCAATCACGACGAAGGCATTCGAGGAGCGAATCGCAACGAGTCAAGCCCTGCATGGAATGCGAATCCCTGTCAAAACCACAACACATCTAACGGGTGTGATGGAGTTTGAAAATGGGGCGATTGTCACAACAATCATGAGTTTCGACATGTGGCGACATAGTTTGCCCTGCATCGAAATCTATGGCGAAACCGGTTCACTGGTAGTGCCAGATCCGAACGGATTTGGCGGGCGCGTGGCTGTCTGTCCAGCTGGTGGTGATTGGGAAGAGCAAGAACTCGCTTTCCCGAACAACGCCCGGATGATTGGGGTCATTGATATGGTATCGGCAATCCTTTCGGGACGCACACATCGTGCGAATGGCGCATTGGCATATCATGTGCTTGAGGTAATGCTTGCCTTCGACAAATCCTCTGAAACCGGTGAACATGTTGTGATAGAGAGCACTACGGAACGTCCTACCCCGCTACCCCTCGGTTTGCAGGAATGGGAAATAGATTAGACGCTGCGTGGATAGAGTCTTCACACCTCTTTGCTGGCGAGGTTTCATGAAGTTTAAAAAATAGATTGAGTAATTTACATATCTTGGATGTGCTGTAGGGATCGCGAGCACAGCTCGCTCCTACAGAAGAGACTGCGTCTGTATTACCCGATTAAATTCTTAATCTTCATCAAACCTCGCCACTCTCTCCGTTACAAATTAATCGTAATATACGTCTCCAATCGGAACAGAATCGCCACTGTGCTCCAGAAGGTCGTCACCACGAACTCACCCAACACGAGACCGAGAAAGAAGGGTGCTGCCTTCCGAAAACCGCCAATCCCGCTATGTTTGCTAATCACCCATTTCAGTAGGAAACTCACAAGGATCGAGAACCAGAAGAAATTCATTGTGAAGGTGCTGGTAACCGCATAACCTGCCGAATGGAACGGTAGCCACATCCATCGACCTCGCAGAAAAGCCAAGAGGATTGCAACAACAGTCCCGACGCTGATCGCGCCAAGTACCGCGGTATCGGGACCCGCCGGTTGGACCAGCCTTCTACCGAGCCGACTGAAGGTCTCCCTCCCTGCCCACGCTGTATAGACTCCATCCTGATACGAGACGTGCAGATATGCCCAGATTGTCGCAACAATACTGACACCGATCGCGATAATCACCGCTTTCGCGAAGGTCCTGTTTTCGATGTTGGCACGCTCGGCTATTTTTAAACCTTCCAGATGGTGTGGCATTAAGAGACAATCGTACGCACGATTGAAAAAGTAGAGATACGCTAACCCCGTCAGGTTGCTTGCACCGAGCCGTTTCGCGCCAAATACCGAATACATCATCCTGTCGGGACCGGCATAATGCTGGTCGTGGACCGGTGAACCGAGTTCGGCACGCATCCGCGTAATCCCTGTCGCTAACCCGAAAAACAGCCCGAAGAAGGACGCAATCACCCACAACGACATCCCAAGTTTGTAGCAGAACCCAACCAAAAACACCACACTCAGCACCATCCAGATCACCGATGTACGATAAGAGATCGGTTCATCTTGATCATCAAGTGTTGACCGCGCGCCAAGCAGCTTACGGAAAACTTGCGTCAAGTATCGGCGTGCACTCCAAACTGCGACTATGCCGATACCGAGATATGCCCCGAAAGATTGTTCCTCTGCATACGGGAACGGCGATGATAAACCGACCGCGCTGCCTAACACACGGAGTGCTTGCCAATAGAGATAAAAGAACCAACAGGAAAATGACAACTCCAACGGCATGAAAAACGCCAGTCCAACGGCGAACGGATAAATGCCGATTGGGAACCATGTAATAGCGTTCCACGGACGGACTGTAAAGAAATCGGCGATGTCATACGCGCGGATGCCACTGAGCCTCGGCACCTGCGGAAACAGATAATTAAGACCGTTGAGCAGATCAATGCCAGCTGCGATAGCGAACCCGAACCACATCGCCTTGCTGCGGAAAAACCCGCTCCTCGGATTCGCCATCGCCAGTGGTAATTGAATCAGCGGATAACTCAACTTCTCATTTTCGGTCCACTGCCTTCGGAAGATAAAGTTGATACTGAGCATCACCG
>JAKZUG010000702.1:0-12574 GCA_047516705.1 Candidatus Poribacteria bacterium
GAACAGAATAGTTGTAACGTCGGTGACGTGGTGCAGGTTGTTGAAACCCGTCCGCTGAGTCGTCAGAAACGGTGGCGGGTCCAAGCGGTAATAAGCGCAGTACAGCCCGCAAACGATTAAGAAGTGCTATCACCAGAACGCTTACGCTTTGCCTATACATAAGGTGAAGGAGACAGCAAACGGTGTCCGCATGGCACTTGAGAAGAAAGGGTTTTCATCCACACTCTGACGTTTCCAAAACACACCGTTTTGAAAACGGTAGAGGAGGATACAAAAATGGTTCAATCATACTCTCGATTAACCTGTGCTGATAATACTGGCGCAAGGAAATTAATGTGCATTAGTGTATTAGGAGGCACCCGGCGTCGCTATGCCCGTGTGGGCGACGTGATTGTCGCAAGCATCAAAGAAGCAACACCTAATACACAGGTTAAAGCCGGCGAAGTCGTTCGCGCAGTTGTAGTCCGTACGACTAAAGAATATCGACGCGCAGACGGATCCTATATTAAATTTGACCAGAATGCTGCAGTTCTCATCAATCCGCCGGATCGAGAAGGTAACCAACTGCCGCGAGGCACCCGCATTTTCGGGCCCGTCGCGCGGGAACTCAGAGAAAAGGGTTTCACCCGAATTATCTCGCTCGCACCCGAGGTTATTTAGGAGGACAATTGTGGCACAACAAAAACTGCATATTAAGAAGAATGACACGGTCGTAGTCCTTAGCGGACAGGACCGGGGCAAGCAAGGTGTGGTTTTGGAGGTGTTCCCTAAGAAGCAACGCGCAATCGTTGAAGGCGTTCATATCGTTAAACGCCACCTCCGACCAAACCAAATGGGACAAGGCGGTGTTATCGAACGCGAAGGCACTATTCACGTTTCTAACCTCAAAAAGGTTGATGGCTAAGTAAAATGAAAACCTTGACACCGCATACGAGAAGCGTTGCCAAGACAAACTTCACTGAATATGCTATTTTATAGGATACAAGGCTCATGAGCCCATTCAAAGAATTTTATCAAACGGAAGTCATGCCCGCATTGCAAAGCCATTTTAACTATGGAAATGTAATGCAGATTCCGAAACTGGACAAGATTACACTCAATATCGGGGTCGGCGAAGCACTTCAGAACCCGAAAGCATTGGAAGATGCTGTCGAAGAACTCACGCTTATTGCCGGACAACGCGTTATCATTACGCACGCCAAAAAATCCGTTGCTGCTTTTAAAGTCAGAGAAGGTATGGCAATCGGATGTAAAGTTACCCTAAGACAGCAGCGGATGTATGAGTTCTTCAACCGATTGGTGAACATCGTTATACCCCAAATTCGGGACTTTCGCGGTGTATCGCCAGATGCGTTTGATGGTCGTGGTAATTACTCCCTCGGCCTCACCGAACAGTTAATCTTTCCGGAAATTGATTACGATAACGTTAACGATACCCGCGGGCTGAACGTAACCGTTGTTACCACCGCCCCGACAGACGAAGAAGGCCGCGAATTACTAACACTGCTGGGAATGCCGTTCCGAAAATAGATAGGTTCGGTCATACAAGGTTTCACTGCCAAATGACTACACAAACTACCTCGCAGCTTCAGACGCAGCTAACTTCCAACATCCGGACATGTTGAAAATACATGTCACGGATAATTAAGAAAAGGAGCATCTAGCTTGGCGAGTAAAGCATGGATTGCCAAACAGAAAAGAACCCCGCGGTTCCAAACCCGGAAATACAGCCGTTGCAAAACTTGCGGGAGATCGCGTGGGTATCTGCGCAAGTTTGAATTGTGTCGTATCTGTTTTCGTCTCTTCGCCCGCGCCGGTAAAATCCCCGGTGTCCGAAAGGCGAGTTGGTAGAAAACTGAAACCTGTCTGCCCTTAAGCAAAAGCATGACGGGCAAATCGGCTATTCAAAAACGAAAACGAAATAAGGAGAATCTTTCATGTCGATGACCGATCCGATTGCCGATATGTTAACACGTATCCGCAATGCCAATATGGCAGGACATGAACGCGTTGAAATCCCCTCTTCAAACGTCAAGGCGGAAATTGCACGCATTTTGGCAGAAGAAGGTTTCGTCCGAAACTACCGCTTGCTTGAAGATGGAAAACAGGGGATTTTAAGAGTCTATTTGAAATACGGAGATACAAAAAAACAGAAGGTCATCACAAACCTTAGACGCGTCAGCAAACCAGGTAGACGGATTTACGCCAAAGCTGATAAGTTACCGCGGGTTTATGGCGGGCTTGGTGTCGCTATTTTATCGACATCCAGTGGGCTAAAGACCACACCACAATGCCGCAGGGAAAAAATCGGCGGCGAAGTCTTGTGTTACGTCTGGTAAGATTTTGTGGATGACTCTCAACGAACCGGGAGAAATAGAATGTCACGTATTGGACTAAAACCGATTCCATTACCCGACAAAGTACAGGTAGCTTTAAATGAAAGCGATGTACAGGTCGAGGGACCCAAAGGTAGTCTCAGTTGGAAACTTCCAGATGGAATCGATGCGACGCTTGAGGAAAACGTCCTAACCGTCCAAAGAATCAGTGAACTTAAACAGCACAAAGCCTTGCATGGATTGGCGCGCAGCCTCATCGCCAACATGGTTACCGGGGTTTCAGAGGGTTTTGAGAAAAAACTGCGTGTGGTGGGGACCGGCTACCGTGCCGAAGTCAATCGTGAGAACAATTTAGTTCTTAATGTCGGCTATTCACACTCCGTCACTTACACGCCACCTGAGGGTATCACGCTTAGTGTTGAAGGCTCTGAAACAATAGATGGACAAGCACACACGCCTATTATTGTCAGTGGTATTGACAAACAACTTGTTGGACAGGTAGCGGCTACTATTCGTCAGATCCGGAAACCAGATACTTATAAACCTTGTAAAGGTATCCGCTATGATGGCGAGCGCGTCCGAGATAAAGAAGGGAAATCTGCCGCTGTTGCCTAATGCTGTTATATTTTGCGCGCAATAGGACAAAATCTGAACTTCCTATGAAATAGACGGCGCGCCTATGGTAATAAGCAGTAGTTCCTAAACCCATCTAATTATAGATAATTCTCTATTTTTGGTGACAAATCTGTGAAAACGCCATAAAAAGCAGATTGTCTGGGGCGAAGTGTATAGCGAAGGAAGTCTTGCTATAACCATAAGACCTCTACAGACATGCTATACCCGCACCATCCGCAACGTCGAAGCGGTATAGAAAAGTGCGACAGACAATTGGCAGTAGAAGATAAAAAAGCGTTAGTGTTTCGGCACTAACTTTGTAGGTTCCACCAATCCGATTGGTGATTGCAAACTGAAGTTTCTATAGATTTGTATAGAAATACTCAGGTTCAAAGGAACAAAGCCCTTGACACTCATAAAAAAGAAACGGATGAGCCATCTACGACGTCGGAAACGCGTCCGCCAAAAGATTAGTGGGACCGGTAACAGACCGCGGCTGGCTGTTTTCAGAAGTTTAAAACATATCTATGCGCAACTCATTAACGATGAACTTGGTGTGACAGTCGCCGAAGCCTCTACTTTGTCACCGGAACTGAAAGAGACGCTTTCAAAAGGTGGAAATATAGCGGCAGCGGAGAGTGTTGGTGCACTTATCGCCCAAAAAGCCAAGCAGCGAGAAATTGAGGTAGTCGTCTTTGATCGGGGCGGTCATCTCTACCATGGGCGCATAAAAGCCCTCGCAGAAGCTGCGAAGGCTGAGGGACTTAAGTTCTAAATGCCACATACCGGTTCCTGTACCCCTACATACTCGGTAAACAGGATTAGTACCGGATAGGAGAGTTTTTTTGCTGAAAGATAGAATTAACCCTGATGAATTTGAATTTGAGGAACGCATGATTACAATTAACCGTGTGATGCGAGTCGGTAAAGGGCGGCGAACGCCCAGTTTTAACTCGCTCACGGTTGTTGGAAATCGTGATGGTATTGTCGGTATCGGATTTGGCAGCGCAAGCGAAGTCGCTGGCGCGCTCCGTAAAAGTTTCGCCGATGCTCGAAAAAACCTAATTCGTGTACCTATCACCAACGGTACACTCCCGCATGAAATTACCTGCGAATTTAAATCTGCCAGAGTTTTTTTGAAACCCGCAAGTCCTGGAACAGGCATTATCGCAGGGCACGCAACACGTGCTATTCTCGAATTCGCAGGGGTCCGAGACGCACTGACAAAAAGCCTATCTTCTCGGAACGTGAAAAATGTCGCTGAAGCCACTATGCTTGGGTTGAAGAACCTCAAGGATATCAACGAAGTTGCACGACTACGAGACCTATCTGTTGAAGAACTACTCAAGAGACGCTAAAAGGTAGTAAAGAGTGATGCACTTCAGAATGGTTTGTCCGCGTATACTAAACGCTTGGTTCTAAGCTGCGCTGACAATATACGGATAAGGAACGGAGTAATCCTGATGAAATTGAATGAACTTAAACCCGCACCTGGCACGAAACGCTCAAGAAAGCGAGTTGGCAGAGGTAACGCTTCAGGTTGGGGAAAAACCTGTGGACGCGGCCATAAGGGACAAAAATCCCGATCCGGTGGTTCAATTCCAGCATGGTTTGAAGGTGGACAGATGCCGCTCGTGCGACGCTTACCGAAGCGAGGACCACAACGAACCGGACACAAACGATTTGAGTATGATGTTATCAATGTAGAAACCCTCAATCTTTTCGATGACGCGGCGGTCGTCAGTCCCGAATCCCTTCGCGCAGCAGGCTTAATTAGGCGAAAGAACGCACTGATAAAGATACTCGGCGATGGCGAACTCGAAAAACAACTGAAAGTCCAAGCGCATCGTTTCTCAAAATCCGCGATCGAGAAAATTGAATCCAAAGGCGGCACAGCCGAGGTCCTCGGGCTGCACGCAAATACCGACAACGCTGCTTGAGAGTCTGCAGGCGAGGAGGAAAAAAATAAGTGATTAGGGCATTCCAAAACGCTTTTAAAATCCCCGAATTGCGGAAACGTCTTATTTTTACAGCGTTGCTCTTGATTGTTTACCGACTTGGTGCCCACATTACACTTCCGGGTATTGACGATATAGCACTTGAGGCGTTTTTTCAACAACTCATGGAGCGTGGGGGCAATGTCATTGGGTTCATTGATCTGTTTTCCGGGGGCGCATTTAGTCAAATGACGATTTTCGCACTCGGTATACAACCGTATATTAGTGCCTCAATCATTATGCAGCTCCTCGCTGTCATCGTCCCTTCTTTGGAGAAACTCTCAAAAGAACCTGATGGCAGAAAGAAAATTACGCAGTACACACGATACGGAACTGTTATACTCAGTATCATCCAAGGTATAACGATCAGTATCGTCTTGCGGAATCCAGAGAACATTACCGGACAAGCAGACGAGATCATCAGGGATCCTAACTTATGGTGGCATTTTCTCGTAGTCGTGACACTCACAGCGGGTACCTCCTTCGTTATGTGGCTTGGTGAGCAAATCACGGAACGCGGTATTGGACAAGGCATCTCGTTAATCATTACAGTTGGGATTGTTGCTGGCTTACCTGGTGGTGTCACTACCGTTTTAAACAATTTAGTGACAAGACCAAATTTCGGCATCCTACAACTCGTGATGCTCGTCGGGCTCATTGTTATAGCCGTTATGGGGACCGTCTTCATCACGCTCTCTGTCCGGAAGATTCCAGTACAATACGGTAGACAGATTCGCGGGCGTAGAGTGATTGGCGGGCAATCAACGCATCTGCCGCTCAGAGTTAACGCTGCTGGCATGATTCCGATCATCTTTGCTATTACACTTATTCAGTTCCCGCCGACTGTTCTTGACTTTCTTCCACGAGACTGGGGATGGGTAACAGGGGTGAAAGCACTGATTGATACGGGTACACCGTTGTGGCTTACCTTTTATGCGTTGTTAATCATTGGCTTCACCTATTTTTACACAGCTGTGCAAATTAACCCTATCCAAATGGCAGAGGACTTACAGAAATACGGCGGTTTTATCCCCGGCATCCGTGCCGGAAAACAGACTGCTGATTATATCAATACGACTCTCACACGGATCACGTTGCCCGGCGCAATCTTTCTTGCCGCTATCGCTGTGATTCCTATTATGATCACAAGCTACCTCAAAGTCGGTAGTATGGTGAATGGTGCCTCTATCTTGATTGTTGTAGGTGTGGTACTCGATACAATGTCACAAATTGAATCCTATTTGACTGTCCGCCATTATGAAGGATTCTTAAAAGATCGTAAACTCAGGGGCAGACGGCGTTAAGCGCTTTCACCTGAAAGAGGATACTATGAAAGTCAGACCTTCTGTTAAAAAGATGTGTAACCAGTGTAAAATCATTAAACGAAAAGGAATTATCCGAGTTATTTGTCCTTCAAACCCGAAGCACAAACAGCGACAGGGCTAACTCTTTCACACCTTCCGGATGACACTCCGATGCTACCGAGTTCGCTGAAAATTGACGATTGCCAGTGAAACTTGGAGATTCAGAGGATAGCACAAAAGGAGAATACGCATGGCAAGGATTGCAGGGGTTGATTTACCCCGAAACAAACGGATAGACATCGCACTGACAGCAATTTACGGCATTGGTCGCTATACCGCATCGCAAATTGCCACCGACCTTGACATTGATCCGGCAAAAAAAGTTGACACGCTCGCTGAAAACGAGATTAGTCAACTCCGAGACAAAATTCAAGACTATCAGATTGAAGGGGACTTGCGACGCGAAATCGATCAGAATATTAAACGGCTGATGGATATCAACAGTTATCGCGGCTTACGGCATCGTCGGCAATTGCCTGTCCGCGGCCAGCGCACGAATACAAACGCTCGCACCCGTAAGGGAAAAGCAAGAACTATCTCTGTCGGCAGAAAAGCCAAAGAGACAGCACGCAAGAGCGGCTAATGAGAAGTGGTTGTCAGTTTTCAGTCATCGGTTTTTGGATAAGAGAACGCTTTGCTTACCGATCACTGATGCTTATTGAAGACTAACAGCTGATAACCGATTGCTGAAGACGCATCAGAAAGGAGAATCGTTTTGCGTGGAAAAAGAAGAGAACGCAAAAATGTAGCTGAGGGTATAGCACACATCCAAGCTACCTTCAATAACACAATGATTACGATCACAGATTTAAACGGAAACACCGTTGCTTGGGCGAACGCAGGGATGACTTTCACCGGTTCACGGAAGTCAACGCCTTTTGCTGCACAGCAGACAGCAGAAGCATGCGCGCGCCGAGCAATGGATCACGGCATGAAACGCGTGGAGGTTAGAGTCAAAGGTCCCGGATCGGGACGAGAGTCTTCTATACGGGCACTCGCCGCAGCCGGACTCGAAATTAGTTTGATGAAAGATGTGACTCCTATCCCACATAACGGATGTCGTCCCCCTAAGAGACGACGGGTTTGAGGTATTTGAGGAAAACGAATGAGTAGATATTTAGACGCAGTCTGTAAATTATGCCGACGCGAAGGCGAAAAACTTTTTCTGAAAGGGCGACGTTGCAACGGTCCCAAATGTGCCTTTGAACGCCGGAGTTATCCACCTGGACAACACGGACAGACACCGCCTCGCCGAGGTCGCGACAACTTCCGGCGACAGTTGCGCGCCAAACAGAAAGTCAAACGGACCTACGGGGTTTTTGAGAAACAATTTCGGAACTATTATTTCAAAGCTGCACGCCAATCCGGTATTGCTGGTGAGAATCTAATTAGTTTCCTTGAACGCCGATTAGACAATGTAGTTTACCGGCTCGGGTTTGCGACTTCTCGGAATCAGGCACGTCAACTGGTGAAGCATAATCATTTCACCATCAACGGTAAGCGTGTTAACATTCCTTCCTATATTGTGCAGATCGGTGATGTCATCACGCCACGCGAACGAAGCCGAAACCTCGCTACTATTCAGGAAGCACTTGAGTACACACAACAACGCGGTGCACCTGAATGGCTCGAAATCGATACTGATAAAGCGGAAGGGCGTGTTCAGGGAGCACCCGTGGTAGAGCAGATCGCCGTGGACCTTGAAACGCAACTCATCATTGAACTTTACTCCCGATAGGCACATCTCCATACCTCGTGCGTTATCGAATATAGAGCGTTCCATAAATATGTATGCGATGCAATAGCACGCTTGCACTAAAATGCTCGTGGAAATCAGGGATGTCCAATAATACGACTCCGACACAGAATTAAGTGGCAAATGCGCAACTTTACAAAGCATTGTCCCTTAATTCATGTGCGTTCTAACATCCAGTTTAACCCTATAGGAGGAAATCGATGATAAGGTCCGAGCTAGAAATGCCGGAGCGGCTGAAAACTGACACGCAATCCTTACGGCCCGATTACGCAAAATATACTGCTGAACCTTTCGAGCGCGGATTTGGAACAACTCTCGGCAATTCACTACGCCGAGTCCTCCTTTCCTCAATTAAAGGTGCAGCGATTACGGCTGTTCAAATTGAACAGGTAAAACACGAATACGCCACAATTCCCGGAGTATTGGAAGATGTGGTCCAGATTATTCTCAACCTCAAAGAGGTTCGGCTAAACATCGCAACAGATGATCCGATGCAGCTTACATTGAAAGCTGAAGGTTCTCGTGAAGTCACCGCTGCTGACATCCGTCCTAACGCGCTCGTTGAGATTATAAACCCTGACCAGCATATCGCAATGCTCGACGAATGCGAGGGGTTAGATATAGAAATCTATGCCCAAACAGGAAGAGGATACTCTCTTGCCGAAGAACATAGAACCCCAGGACAGAACATCGGGCTAATTCCTGTCGACGCAAAATTCTCACCTGTTGAGAAAGTCAACTTCTGGGTAGAGGAAACGCGCGTCGGCGATATGACAAACTTTGATAAACTTAACCTCGAAGTCTGGACAGATGCAACCATCACAGCAAAGGAAGCTGTTACGCGCGCATCGACTATTTTGCTACAACAACTCGAACTGTTTACAGAATTCGATGAAAACTATGTTGAACCGGAACTTGAGATTGACGAGACAAAACTACGGCGAAACCGCTATCTCGCCAAACCTGTCTCCGAACTTGAACTCTCTGTCCGAGCCAGCAACTGCCTCGAAACCGCAAACATTAAGACCATACGGGAACTCGTCACAAAAGAGGAAAAGGATATGTTGGAATACAAGAATTTCGGGCGAACTTCGCTAAATGAAATCAAAGATCAACTTGCCAACATGGGCCTTACCCTCGGAATGGACCCAGACGATATGGACGACGCAGACATCAGTGAAGAAGATATGGAGCAACCTCCGTTGCAATCATAATGCTTCACGACAACGCGTACATGGAGGAAGAAGATGCGTCATAGAAAACGTGGAAGAAAATTGGGACGAACGACAAGCCACCGAAAGGCTCTTTTTCGCAACCAAGCCACTGCGCTATTTGAACACGAACAAATTCGGACAACACTGCCTAAGTGCAAAGAACTCCGCCGAGTGGCTGAAAAATTAATCACACTCGCGAAACATGGCGACTTGCCCGCACGGCGACAAGTCGCAAAAATGCTCTACGGGACAAACTTGCACTATAAACTCGGAAGAGGCGAAGCCCCTACAGCACTTGACAAGCACGCTGTCCTACGCAAACTATTCGATGACATCGCACCCCGGTACCAAGACCGGAACGGTGGATACACGCGTATCATCAGAGGCGAACTCCGAAAAGGCGATGGTACACAGATGGGCTACATCCAACTTGTTTGACGGTGTTCATTAGCACATTCAATAAAATACACGGGCGGAGTTATTCACTCCGCCCGTCTTCATTGCACACGCTTCAGAAACAGTAGCAAGGCTTCGCAACCATAAAAAAATAACCGTGCTGCTGCCCCTCTTTTGCTGGCGAGGTTTTGCGGCGTACTCGCCCAAATGCGACCTGCATTCTAACCTCGCCAATCTTTAGGCATCCAAATAATTATAGAATTTAACACAAGATGTTCATCTCTATTTCCAAATAACGACTTAAAACCGATACGCAGCAGAAACAAACACACGATGTGTAAGACGTTCCGTTGTCAACTCATTCCTGCTCCGCTGCCAGGTGCCAAGCATATATCCTACATCAAACTTCAGCGAGTCCTCAAAGATTTTGCCCACACCCATCGTCAAGAAATCGCGAGCGTTTTCAACTTCAGCATCCGTGAACGGAATCGTATCTCGAAAATAACCGACACGGACGTGGGTATCAATTCCGGGAATTCTATATTCTACTCCTACCCGTGCCTGAAGCGTTACCGTATAGTATTTCTCAAAATTATCCTTCGATATATCGTCTGCGGGAGCTGGGTCGTAACGGGTCTGTGTCCAATCTGTGAGTTGAACATCGCCTGCCAAAATCAGTTGCTTGTTTAACAATTTCACAGCGACCCCGGCACCAACTTCAAAGGGACGCTCAATGTCATACGTTTGTTCACCATCTACGGAATCCGACAACTTTTCCCCATCATCATATACATCTACCGTAGACTGATACCAGAGTTCGTCAACGCCTAATTCAACAGGCGCGACCAGCGTCACACCAAGGTTAATAGCATCTGTCAGATGTGCCAGAAGCCCTATCCTACCCCCCATACCTGAATACTCCCGGTCAACCTCGTCGGCGTATCTGAAACGCGATAACTGATTATCCACGTTCAGGATGTCGGTGCCTTCTGTATCTAAATTATACAAACTATTCCCGTGCCAGAAATCCAACGAACCGCCAATCAGAACCCGTTTTGTGACGTACACACTCGCGCCAAAACTCCAAATCCCAATACCGCCTCTGTTCACATTGGTTTCATCAACAGCGAATCCGCTGAAATAAGTACCAGAACTCGGGTCAATGCCCTGAATCGCAGTCTGGTAATCGAAATTTTGTGGACGATTGTAACCGAAGCCGACCGCCAATCCGCCCTGCTTTGTCTCCAATGGATAGACAAACCCGATAGAATTCGGACGCATCTGTGATCGGCTCGTCCCTGTTGTTTCATCACCGGTAAAATAGGTATTCGTCCTTGCCCTGTTATGCGAAAAACTACTAAAAAACTCGAACTTTGGGATCTGCGCCATCCCTGCCGGATTCCAATAGAGTGCGGTGAAATCATCAGCGAGTCCGAGTGACGCACCACCCATTCCCATCGCCCGCGCTCCAACGCCGAATGTATTCCCAATCGCCATCTCTTCTACCTGCGCCATACTAACAGTCGTAAAGAACACTATGGCGAATAAACAGATAAGACTTGCATACACTGCTCGTTTCATGGTTCTGATTCCTCCATTCCTATTTTTTGTTCCGATTTCTTGTCCGCAGTCGTTCGGATCTCGACCTCGGTGAAGTCACACTGCGTGAACTCCGCGAACGCCGGTTGTTACGCTGTACACTGCTGTTTTTGTATGTGCGCCGTGAAAGCGGGGTATACCGACTTCCACTGTGATACCGACGATAGACGTTTCTATAAGGATAATAGCCTCTATAGTAGGAGTAATACGGTGCGCGGTATCCATAATACCTGTTGTATCCGTAAAATGAACGATAGGGGGAATACAATACCGGCGGATATGCGTAATACGGATACGCTACGTAAGGTGACCAATAGGTATCGTACCTGTAAGGTTGAGTGTAGGTGGTACGATAACTACGCTTCCGTTTTCCGTAATAGCCTTCCGAATCCTCGTCATCCGCATGTGCTAATTCGGATTCTTCCGAATCTGCCTCGGCGGCATGCTCTGCCTCCGTTTCCTCTTTCGCCAAACCTTCATAGTGCTTATGGTGTATCCGACCCAAATCTGAAGACACATGGTAACCGAGTTGCGTATAACACCCGGCAAATCCTACCATTGCCAAAAGTAACAATAGTGCAAAAGTTATTTGCAACTTCATCTCTCTTTCTCCTTTGGATTTATCCGTTAGTGTTGACCATTATAACATATTATACGAGGTATCCAGAAAAAAAGTTTACATCAATTCACCTTTCCTCGTGTTTTGTTGGCAATGAGACAATGTTTGCAAAGCATTATGAAACTTTTGCAGAAAATCATGAAATTTTTGCATTCAGGCACAATTTCTGCACGTTCGCGATAAGAACGCAAGATGACTTTTTTCAGTTGTATAACTTTTTTGCAAACGTTTCCGTTCCTTTTATAGTAAAATCGAAAAATATGTTGACACTTTAGAGAACAATAACCCTCCCTCGCTGGCGGGGTTTGATGAAGATTAAAATATTAATTCGGTAATAATCCGACATAGCGTAGCAAATCCTGTGAACCGCCTTTGAACTGTTCCATGAAGGCAATCACGTTGTCTTGAAGTGCGGTCCAGTCATTGCTGAGACGATGCAGATGTATGACGGCTTGACGCACCCACCGCCACACCTTCTCAATCGGGTTGGTCCAAGAAGCATACGTCGGCAGCTGCAATATCTCAATCGGGAGTTTCGCAAGTTCGCCGATCTTCTTCGACGGTTTGTCGGTCCAATTCGGTGGGGTTGGTTTGTCAAACGTCGTTGTCTGTGGCAGAAGTGCCGCCCTTAGATTCATATGAAAGTGTATCGCACGATTGTCCTGAATGAGATAGATA
>JAKZUG010000703.1:0-24934 GCA_047516705.1 Candidatus Poribacteria bacterium
TGGAACACCTACAGAGCTCGTTAACAACCCAATAGCGAGAGACCTCTATTTTGGACACAATTTCTCCTATCGGGTAGAGTAGCAACGCTGCAGCAACACCGGAGGAGACGCATGAAATGTACAAAGCGCAACTTACCCAGACACCTCAGCTGACGCAAAAAACGTCTATCACACCCAGGTTACAGCAGGCACTTAAAGTGCTGAATATGCCGCTGCAAGAGCTAACACATTTCATTCGTCAGGAACTTGAGCAGAATCCGTTTCTTGAACTTGAAGACGATGATGAAGTGGTACCCGCCCTTGTAGAATTAAATCCAACTCCTGAATGGAACGAACCTGAAGGTAGTCTTGATCAGGAAGATACTACTGTTGATATTGATTGGGAAACTGCTTTTGAGGACCGCGTGTCCCTCAGCGAACGAATGAATTCGAGACACTCAGACACTGATGAACCTCCCCCGGATGTGGTGTATGAGTGCTCGCTGCACGATCATCTTGCTGAGCAGCTGGACCTTTCATCTGCCGACGTTATCGGAACAGAGACGGAACGCGCTATCGCGGAATACATTCTCGGAAACCTGAACGACGATGGAAAACTCGAACTCAAACTGTTTCAAATTCCGTGCGAATATTTAACTGCATTGAATTCAGGGGAAATCTCAGCAGAATTACACACTATTATTCAGAAAGGGTTACAAACCGCAATGGGTAATAGTAATGTCAAGTTCTCAAAGACATCTACAATCGCAAGGAAAAAGACAACGCACACGCCCACCGAAAATGAAGCGGCACCCATAGACTGCACATGGCAAATTAGTGACCCAGACAACAACAGGATTTATACCATTACATACGAACGTACACCGTGGAATTGCAAACCCGTCCTGAACTTCTATCAACTCACATTGGAAGATATCGCCGAAACGGTTGGATGTGAAACAGTGCTCGTTGAAACGGTGCTTCGCGAGATACAAGACAACTTTGAACCCGTAGGCATCGCACATCGAGATACAAGAGAGGCGTTGCTCATCCAGATACGCAATCAGAAGCCAGAAGATATACACGCAGTAGACGGGCTCTTCGGGGGAGAGCCGTCGCAATGTGAAGGTTTCCAGAATAAAAAGCAGTCTGTACAATTTCTTGCCCTTGCTCAAAAGATTATCGAAAACCACTTTGACGCTTTTCTCAATCGGCAATGGGGTCGCATCGCGGAAGCCCTGAAAGTTGACATCACGGTTATTGATGCCCTCGTTAAGTGGATAGGAAGACTGTCGCCTTATCCAGGTCGCTACTTCACCGACCCAGCGACGCAATCGCTCAAGAGAAACCCGCGGACAGACATCATTACACCAGATGTGGAGATACAATACCTCGATGGCAAATATCAGGCTATTTCTGTGGACAGTTATATCCCGCGTTTACAGATAAATCCTTACTATCTCAATCTAATGCGGAATCGGCAAGACACGCTTGATGCTGAGACAAAGGAATGGGTAGAAAAACGCTATCGCGATGCATCAAATTTGCTCAGCAGCCTTGCACAGCGTGGTAGCACAATCGCCCGAGTCACCGAGGCGATTTTTGAGGTGCAAACGAAATTCCTAACAGAAGGGGTTAAAAGTATCAAACCTTTAACACTGAGAACGATAGCTGAAAAAATAGGAGTCCACGAATCAACTGTCAGCCGAGTAACAAGCAATAAATACGTGCAAACGCTACACGGCATGTATCCGCTACGGTTTTTCTTTAGTAATGAATTGGCAACGACACAAGGCGAGGCGATCTCTGCCAAACAAGTGAAAAACCTCGTTCAAGAGATGGTTGAGGTGGAGATGCCGACCAAACCGCTGAGTGATCAGGCGATCAGTAATGCCTTGAAAGCAAAAGGTATCCTATTAGCAAGGCGGACTGTTCAGAAATATCGTGACGAATTAGGCATTCCGACATCACGTGAAAGATCTGCTGCCCAGGATGGGAGTAGGCGTCGCACTAATTGATTGAATTTCCGACGAGAGTGGATACGTTTTCGGGACTATTAATATTAAGGGTTGCTTGCCTTGAACCTTGTTCCGTCATATATAAAAGAAGGGAGAATCGAGATGAAAGTAACGTATTCCGGACATAACCTAAAAATCACGGATGATATTCATGCATACATCCTAAAACGTGCCGACAAAATTGAAGCCCGTTTCGGAGATATGCAGGAACTCAACGTTGCCCTCAAATCCGAGAAGTATCGATTTGACGCGGAGATGATAGTGACAGCACCACGCGTATCGTTTTATGCGAAAAGTGAAACGGATGAGATCCTCGCGGCATTAGATACTGTAACAGATAAGATTATGAGTCAGATCCGTCGTTACAAGGATAGAGTAAAAGACCGACGGCATGATGCACCACATCGCGAAGTGGTAGCACAACTCAATCCCGACGACGTGGAAACCGCAGCAGAGTTTGATAGCACTGATGCGCCTGTCATCGTAGCAACGCAAGATAAATTCGCATCGAAACCACTGACTGTTGCGGAAGCCGCCACGGAACTCCACGCCTCAGATACCGTATTTCTGCTGTTTTTAAACGCGGAGACACGACAGGTAAACCTACTTTATGAAATGGCGCAAGGGACGTATGGGTGGGTAGAGCCACTTTTTGCTTAATGGCGGCGTTGAAGTTTCCTGTTTCGCGCTAAATAAGGTCTTGAGAAATATGACGAATCTTCCGAAAATCTATGCCCCTCAAGAAATTGAGGGGAAATGGTACCAATTTTGGCAAAAGAATGACTACTTCCACGCTGCGGCGACTTCTGACAAACCGCCTTATGCCATTGTGATTCCGCCGCCGAATATCACAGGTAGCCTGCACATCGGACACGCACTTGATAATACACTCCAAGATTGCCTCATCCGGTGGCGGCGCATGCAAGGGTATAACACGCTCTGGATGCCCGGCACTGACCACGCTGGTATTGTCACTGAACTGATCATGGAGCGAAAACTCGCTGAGGAAGGTACAAGTCGAATTGAACTCGGCAGGGAAAAATTCACCCAACGGATGTGGCAATGGAAAGCGGAATCTGCTGGTTATATCGTCTCACAACTTCAACAACTCGGTTGCTCTTGTGATTGGGAGCGTGAGCGTTTCACACTCGATGAAGGGCTCTCGAAAGCCGTTCGCACCGCCTTTGTCAAACTCTATAATCAGGGGCTCATCTATCGCGATACCTACATGGTAAATTGGTGCCCCGAGTGTAACACGGCTATCAGTAACCTTGAAGTGGAACCCATTGAGGTAGACGGCAACTTTTACCACATTCGCTATCCTGTGAAAGACAGTGATGTTGTCCTTGAAATCGCTACGACGCGTCCAGAGACGATGTTGGGCGACACTGCTGTCGCCGTCCATCCCGACGACGAGCGGTATCAGCATGTTATCGGAAAGACAGCACACCTACCGCTCTGTGACAGGGACATCCCGATAATCGCTGATGCGTATGTAGATAGAGAATTTGGGACCGGTGCCTTGAAAGTAACACCCGCACACGATCCTAACGATTATGAAATCGGCTTACGGCACGAACTCGAACAACGTACTATCTTCACGCAAGATGGACATATAAGCGAAGATGCACCCGAAAAATACGTCGGTTTATCTCGATGGGATTGTCGCAAACGGGTCATGGAAGATTTGGATAACTTGGGTTATCTCGTCAAGATTGTGCCGCATCGGCACGCTGTTGGTCATCACGACCGGTGTGGCACAATTGTTGAGCCTGCTATATCATTGCAATGGTTCATGAATGTCCAACCGCTCGCACAACGCGCCATAGAAGCGACCCAAAAAGGCGAAGTCCGGTTCATTCCGGAACGCGAAACCGATCGCTTCTACCACTGGATGGAAATTATCGAACCTTGGCCGATCTCTCGTCAGCGTTGGTGGGGACATCAACTCCCGATATGGTACTGTAATGCATGCGATGCAGTTACTGCTGCAATGGAAACACCACAGCAATGCGAGTGTGGTGCCTCAGATTTCCATCAAGAAGAAGATGTCCTTGACACATGGTTCAGTTCCGGGTTGTGGCCCTTTTCTACTATGGGCTGGCCAGAACGGACGGAAGAACTGAAAACTTTTTATCCGACCTCTGTTCTTGTGTCGGGTTGGGACATTCTCTTCTTCTGGGTATCGAGAATGATAATGTTAGGACTTGGATGTATGGACGAGGTGCCGTTCCGAACCGTCTATTTGCACGGGCTTGTCGCCGACGAAAAGGGACAAAAGATGAGCAAATCGAAAGGAAACAGCATCGATCCGTTAGAGACAATCGACACTTACGGGACGGATGCATTCCGCTTCGCTCTCGCAAACGCAAGCACACCAAACCCTTATGTCTCGCTCCCGGAATCGCAGATTGAATCCGGTAGACGTTTCGCCAATAAAATCTGGAACGCTGCCCGGTTCATCCTTATGAATTTAGAGAAGCACCCTATCCCCGCAGGTGTGAAGGCGGTGGAAACTGAACAGGAACCACTTGAAATAACGTGGATACGGAGCCGCCTCAGCCATACTATTAAAACAACAACCGAAGCCCTCGAAAACTTCCGCTTCCACGAAGTCACACAAACACTTTATGCTTTCCTTTGGCATGAATTCTGTGATTGGTATCTCGAATTCGCCAAACAGCGGATCACTCAAAATAAACCAGAGGCACTTTGGGTAGCTACGGACGTTTTGGAACAGACAATGCGGCTCCTCCACCCACTCATGCCCTTCCTAACCGAGGAAATTTGGCAACAACTTCTACTCAACGGAGCCGGCACTATCTCTCAAGGTGACACTTCTGTAACAATCGCCGCTTGGCCAGAATCGAAAGGCGAGAATTCGACAGCAGAAGCCACTATGGCAACACTTATGGAAGTCATTGAGAGCATCAGGAGCGTCCGAGGCGAGTTGAACGTTCCGATTGGTGCGTCCGTAGAAGTCCATATCCAATCACCTAACAGCGAAGTACGCGAACGCCTTGAAACGTACTTAGCACAGTACTTGCCCGCGTTCACACGTGTAGCAGGTATCACTATCGCTGAATCTCTGCAAAAACCCCCTGCCTCCGCTGAAGCGGTTATCGGAGAACTCGCTATCTATATTCCGCTTGCCGATGTCATAGACCTGGATGCCGAACACGCAAGGCTTAGCAAACGTCATCAACAGGCAACGAAGGACGTAGTGGCGGCACAAAAGACATTAGATAATCCGAGTTTCGTTCAGCGTGCGCCGGAAAAAGTTGTTGCCCAAAAGAGATCACAACTTGAACGGCTGCTGATAGAACAGGAAAAATTAGCGCGGAGCCTCGCTATGCTTGCCGAATCAGGAGGTGAAATTTGACCATCAACTTGACTGACATAAAACGTTAAGGCACGAGTTGATGATCAAAGTTGATATGCAACCTGAGAAACCAGCGAACTTTGCTCTAAATAATGACAAGTGCTTTGTTTGCGGTATGGAAAACCCATTCGGCTTGCAAGTTCATCCTGAAATTAGTGATGCAGGGGCATCGGTTCGTATTGAATGTACACCCCCCGAGCACTTGCAAGGTTGGGCGAACATTCTACATGGTGGTATCCTTAGCACCCTTTTAGATGAAGCGATTACCTACGTCGGAATAAGTACCTTTGATCAACATGCGGTAACAGCGCAACTCGAAGTCCGCTTTCGTAATCCAGCACCAACAGGTGTGAAACTCTTTGTTTATGCTGAGCGTATTAAAGTTTCCAAGAGGTTAGTGGAAGCAAAAGCAGAGGTTACGCTCAGTGATGGCACGCTCATTGCTACTGGCACCGGTAAAGTGGTACCCGTCAGTGAAAGTTTTGCACCGAAGGTGCCGGCTCAGTAGAAAAGTCCCACTGTTGCTAACAAGGCTTGAAGCCGCGTTGGTTCTACAGAGGATGTAGCGGACCCCTAATGCAAGGTTCCTGTTTTAGATAAAATTTATGGAAAATCCAACATCTGAGATGAATCCAGAGGTGCCTTTGAGTTGGGACACCGATGTTCTTATCATCGGTAGCGGTGCTGCTGGGTTACGCGCTGCCCTCGCTGCAAGTGAGCACGCGAATGTGACGTTAATTACCAAAACTACATTAACAGAGAGCAACACGCACTATGCCCAAGGCGGGATCGCTGTTGCCATGAATCTTGATGATACGATTGCGCTGCACATAAAAGACACCTGTGATGCGGGTGCCGGTTTCTGCAATGTGAAAGCTGTTGAGATGATGGTATCTGAAGGCATCCCACGCGTCAAGGAACTGTTAGACTGGGGCGCGAACTTCGATTGGGAAGGAACGCTGCCTCGCTTTACACGAGAAGCCGCCCACAGCCGCCGTCGGATTGTACATAAAGGGGACGCAACGGGGCGTGAAACGACGGATGTCCTTATCCAACGCGTGCTAAACACGGAACGTATCCACGTCCTGCAAAACACGTTCGCCATTGATTTACTGACGGATGCGGATGTCAAGTTAGGGAGCGAGGATGCTGCTGCATGCTATGGCGTTACTGTGATTGTAGAAGAACAGATCGTCTGTATTCGCGCCAAAGCCACAATTCTCGCGACTGGCGGGCTTGGGCAGATCTACCCGTGTACGTCTAACCCAAAAGTAGCAACTGGCGACGGATTCGCGGCAGCATGGCGTGCCGGATGCGAAATGGTAGATATGGAATTCGTCCAATTTCACCCAACAACGCTCTTCTTAGACGGGGCACCTAACTTTTTGATCTCAGAAGCGGTTAGAGGTGAAGGGGGCAAACTCTTGAGCATTCGTGGTGAACGCTTCATGGAGAAATATCACGAGAAAGGTGAACTTGCCCCACGTGATGTTGTGAGCCGTGCCATTCAAAGCGAGATGGACTTGACGGGGTTCCCGTGCGTTTTCCTTGATATTACCGATAAACCCGAAGACTTTATTCTTGAACGATTTCCGACTATTTCTGATACCACAAAACGCTACGGCCTCAATATTAACATGGACTTAATCCCCGTCCGTCCTGGCGCACACTTTATGATGGGCGGCATCCGCACAAATACGGATACACAAACGAACCTCAAAGGGCTTTATGCTTGTGGAGAAGTGGCGTGCACAGGGGTCCACGGTGCAAATCGTTTGGCGAGTAACTCTCTTCTTGAATGCCTCGTCTACGGTGCTCGCGCTGGCACAAACGCCGCAACATTTGCCGAATCACAGCCTTCTCACCCTCCTGCCATACCGATCCCCAGTAACGTGCGGACATCTCTTGCTGCGCCTGCTGATGCGTCAGACAATGCGCATACAGAATCGATCAAGGATGTCATCCGGGAAACACTCTGGAAGAATGTTTGCATCGAACGAAACGGCGAGGGTTTACAAGAAACCCTCGCCGAATTGCAAGACTTAATGGTAAGTTTAGGAAACATATTAGCAAGTCCAGAAGTTGCAGATGTAGCGGCGGTAGAAACCGTTAATATGCTCAACGTCGCCTTGATGATAACGCGGTCTGCACTTGCCCGAACAGAGAGTCGGGGTGCACATTACCGCGCCGATTTTCCGACACAAGACGATACCAAATGGCAGCGGCGTATTCTCATTAGACGTGACAACCCGCCGGAAGCGATTTCCTTGTAAGACTGTAAACTATCGGTGGTCAAAAGCCTTCTAATCGCTTTTGACCGATCTCCGTTGCTGAATTTACTGCGGGCGGTTCGTCCGTTTTCTGATAAATCTCTACATAGTTATCGTAACTGTCGATAACCTTCTTAATATGAAGTCTCGTTTCTCGGATCGTAATTTTCTCAACAAATTCGTCAATATCCTTAATATTTTTCGTTGACACCCATCGCTCCATCCGTCCGGGACCGCCATTATACGCGCCGATTACCAGCATCGCATTGCCATCAAACCATGAGTTGAGTTCGCCGATATACTTCGCCCCCATCCGAATATTAATATCGGGTTGCTTGAGCATTGAGGCACGGAAACGTCGGATCTTGAGTTTCTGGGCGAGTTCTCTCCCAGTAGCAGGCATAATCTGCATGAGTCCAATCGCACCTGCCCAACTCACAGCTTCGGCGTTATATCGGCTCTCTTCCAGAATCATAGCGGCAATTAAGAAAGTATCAACGTTATAAATCTTGGCATACTTCTCAACAGTATTGGCATAGTAGCGCGGGTAGAGTTTGTGTTGGAGTTTCTCCAAATCCGCGCGTGTCGCATTTGCGAAAGCGGGACCCTCAAGCGACTTTTCTGTTACCTTCCGCGCTTTATCGTACATCGCGAGTCCTTCATAACATCTAATCAAATTATGAAAACATTCCTGCTCAGGGAGCGAAGCTATGTTAATGTGGTAATCCAATTGTGAGATAGCATCTTCATAAAGCCTAAGTTCCATCAACACCCGTACCTGTGGCGGGCATGCCTGACGCTCCGGTAATTCCGCATCCTGAACGGCTTTTGGTTCCAATTCGGAGCCATCGATTCCCAAAATTACCTTTGCCCTTGCGGAGTAGTACCAATATCGCGCCTCTGCCACTTCCTTGTATAGCTTCCGTGCAAGCGCGGGTTTGTTTTGACGTTCACGTATCTTTGCCATCCAAAAATGCGCACCCATTGCATAGCGATTCCCGGGGAAATGCTCCTTTAACCCTTTGAAAGCGTTGTAACTCTCTTCATAGCGACGCTCGTCAAAACGCTGCCAACCCGTTCGCCATGCTGCCACGTCCGCATAAGGACTCTGCGGTGCGACTTCGATTAAACGTGAATATGCCTTGAATGCCAGTTCCGATTTTTCCTGTTTTTCGTGGATTTGCGCAATGTCGTACAGTGCGTCATCAACTAACTCGTTCCCAGGATAGGTTTTTACAAAGTCCTCAAGTCTGCTGACGGCGGTTTTCAGATGCCCTTTCTGGCGATAGCACTGCGCTATCTGATAGGTAGCGCGTGGTATATAGTTGTTTTTCCCGCCGAGCGCAATCACGGCGTTAAAGTTCTTAATCGCCGTATTGGGCCACTTGCGTCCTTGATTACTCCGTCCGGTAAGGTAAAGGGCATGCGCGCGCATCTCCAAATCTGCAGTTTTAGGTATCAGTGCTAATTCGCTCACAGCAGATTTCCACTGTCCATTTGAAAAAAACACCATACCACAATTAATTCGATCTGTTGGGGTAAGTTTTAGGGATTTATGTCTTCTGACAAGCTGCTTCAACCGACCAAGAGACTCTTCCGAAACGCTATAGGACTGCTTTTCTTTAATAAGTTCACGATACGTATCAAATGCAGCAGAAACATTACCCAATTCTTCACCACAGCGCGCGAAAGCGAAAGTCGCCTCTCTGGCATATTGGGGATGTTTAAGGAGGTCTACTAAGTACGACTTCGCGGTTTCGTATGCTTTCTGCTCAAGGTGTAGCTGCCCTAAAGCCCATTTTGCTTCTGCGCTATAGAAACTCGCTGGATAATCCTTGACGAGTTGTGTATACCATTTTATCGCTCGTTTGCTGTTATTCATACTTTCGTAAAGCTGGGCAAGACGGTAGACAGCGCAATCTGCCAACGCATAACTCAGCGAAGCGACCCGTGCGTAGTGTCCAACCGCTTTTGGGCGATTCCGAAGCTTCTCATAGTTATAACCGAGCGCATGATGGATTTTAAGTTTTTCCGACTCGGGCAAGTCTGATTGCAATAAGCCTTCGAGTTTTGAAACTGCGCGTCTGCGCTCCCCTTTATCAATGAGCGCAAAGGCTTCTCGCCATGCATCGCTACGCGCTTCTTCCGCGGAAGCCAGTGTTACCGCTGCGAAGCAGCTATAAGCCAGTAAAAGCAAACCCAAAAAAAACTTATGGATTATAATGGAATCTAATACAATGCCACGGTTCGCACTTTTGCCGGACTGGATACGGTTTCTGCTAAAAAATTTTAGGTGTTTCATTTCAAACCTTCTTTGAGTCCTCCTGATATCAGTTCGCGTAGATTCAATAAAAACAATGATAGGTGTTTCTTTTCTCAACTTCACTCAACTTCAATTGTAACGCTTATTATTGGCAAAAAGCAACAAAAAAAGTGAATGAGGGTAGGCGCGTTTGTAAATAGCAGAAATCACTTGCCAAATTTCGGGTCGTTATGTTACACTTAATTCAGACTTAACCGAATGTAGGATTTAGTTTGAAAGCGCATCTCAGGAAATAAGGAGATATTTGATGGAAATTGTAGCACTTGGAAAAACTGGTTTAAATGTTTCACGGCTTTCGATTGGCACTGGGTCGAATGGTTGGAATGGTCGTTCAAATCAGACGGATTTGGGGTTTGAAGCATTCCGAGACCTGCTGCTGTTTTCTTATGAAAAAGGTGTAAGGTTTTGGGATTCCGCCGATCAGTACGGTAGCCATCCACATGTCAAAGCGGCACTTGAAGAATTACCACGAGAGAGTGTCACTATCACGACAAAGACAACATCCCGCACACGGGAGACGGTGGAAGCAGACGTGAAACGGTTTCTCAAAGAAATCGGCTCTGATTATGTGGATATTGTGCTGCTCCACTGCCTCACACAAGTCGATTGGCCACAACGCTATCCTGACGCGATGGAAGCACTCGTCCGTTGTAAAGAGCAGGGATTGATCCGTGCGCACGGTGTATCCTGCCATGACTACGGTGCATTCCAAACATCCGCAATGACAGAATGGGTTGACGTTGTCCTGGCTCGGATTAATCACGCCGGAGTTAGCATGGACGCATCCCCTGCCGATGTCATCCGCACGATGGAACAGATGGCGTTTGCCGGGAAAGGCATCTACGGTATGAAAGTGCTTGGGCAAGGGAAATTGGCAGAAAACGCGGAGAGCCAACGCGAGGCGATTGAATTTGTAATGCGGCTACCCTGTGTCCACGCGATGACGATCGGCATGACCTCGGAGAGCGAAGTGGAAGCGAACATCGCCGTCGTCAACGAATTGTCGGAGAATGCCTTATAGAACTTCTTATTGTATAGCCGCGCGAGGTGTTACGCTTTGCACCGCTAACCATAGTAGATCGGACAAGTTAACGAGACATCGTTGATCGGCGCGCTTCCAAAGCGCGCCTACCCGTAGCGTCTACATATTTTTGGCAGCTCGCGCCGTGTGAAAACCTGAGAGAATACATGGAAAAATACGAAATCGTTATCGGTTTGGAAATCCATGCCGAGTTATGCACAGAAAGTAAACTCTTCTGTAACTGCGCCTATATCTTCGGGGCATCGGCGAATGACTGCACCTGTCCAATCTGTTTAGGGATGCCGGGGACATTGCCCGTCATCAATAGACGCGCTGTCGAGTTTGCGGTTCGCGCCGGTTTGGCGATGACGTGCGAAATCACCCCCTCCAGCAAATTCGATCGGAAGAACTATTTCTATCCAGACCTGCCGAAAAACTATCAGATCTCGCAATATGACATCCCGTTGTGTCAAAACGGACAGGTAACGTTTGAATTTGATGGAGAACTGCGGACTGTCGCACTTCGTAGAATCCATCTTGAAGAGGACGCAGGAAAATCTATTCACGCCGAAGTTACAGGCGATCCGACCCGTAGTTTCATGGACTTCAATCGTGCCGGTGTACCGCTCCTCGAAATTGTGAGCGAACCTGAACTGCACTCCCCCGAAGAGGCTATCGCCTACTGTCGCGCTGTCAAGGAGATCTTAGAATATATTGAGGTCAGCGATTGCACCATGGAAGAGGGGAGTCTGCGATGTGAACCGAACCTCTCCCTACGCCCCAAAGGTAGTAAAGAGTTAGGCACGCGCACGGAGATTAAGAACAAAAACTCGTTCCAAGAACTGATTGATGCAATGGAGTACGAGGTAAAACGGCAAGCATGGATTTTAGATGCGGGTGAAGAGGTCATCCAAGAAACACTCCTGTTTGATCCAAGTACCGGTAAAACCGTAGCGATGCGTGGCAAGGAAGAAGCAGACGACTATCGCTACTTCCCCGAACCAGATCTCGTTCATGTCCAGATAAGTGATGAATGGATTCAGGAGGTCCAACCGACGCTCCCAGAACTCCCCGCAGCGCGTCGCAAACGTTTTATTACGGATTACGGCATTTCCGCCGAAAACGCCGAATTCCTGACGACCACCCGACCGCTTGCTGAATTCTTTGACGAAGCTGCGCAACTCAGTGGTGAACCTACTACCTGTGCAAACTGGATTATGGGCGATCTAACTCGACTCCTCAATACAGTGGAAATTGGGATTCAAGACGCAAAGGTCACACCCGCACACCTCAATGAACTTATCCAGTTGATTGACAATGCAACCATCAGCGGTAAAATCGCTAAATCTGTGCTTGATGATGCCTTTGAGACAGGTAAAATGCCGAAAGAGATTGTTTCCGAAAAGGGTTTGGCGCAGATTACGGACACTTCAGAGATAGAGACCATCGTCTTACAGGTTGTAGAAGAGAATCCTGGTCCCGCCCAAGATTACCGTGACGGCACAAAGAAAGCGATCGGATTCCTCGTAGGACAAGTGATGCGTGCCACTCGCGGAAAGGCAAACCCGCAACTGGTGAATCAGATTTTGACGCGGGTTTTGTCGACAGATTGAGGCCCTCCAATGAATATAGCCCAGTTAAAAGACAGACTATCTGAAATTAACCAGATGGGCTATGTTGTTTCCCTACGAAAAAGCAACACTGGCATAGGCTATACATTGGAGACTTTGCTTGGATTGGAGGAAAATAACCTTAAGACTCCTGATTTCGGGGATATAGAACTGAAATCCCAGAGAATTGGAGTCAATAATCGGGTAACCTTGTTTACCTTCAATCGTGGGGTATGGAAGATAAAAACGAGGGAATTGATTGAGAAATATGGCTATATAGATACGAATGGACGTCCATCCCTATACTGCACTGCCAACAGCAAACCGAATAACCAGGGACTTTTCGTAACAGTTGAGCATGAAATCGTCCGGCTTTATCACGTAGATGGAACCCTTGTTGCTGAGTGGTTGGGAGAACGTTTGATTGATAGATTCAGAAGTAAGATGCCTTCCCTGATTATTGTGAATGCGGACACTCGTATTAATTCGGATCGAAAGGAAGAGTTTTGGTTCAAGGAGGCATATCTGCTAACCGAACCAGATGAGGATAATTTTTTGGATCTCACTAAGAAGGACATCATAATCATTGATGTTAGAATGCATCTGCGAGAAAATAGGGTAGTCAGAAATCACGGAACGGGTTTCAGAATTGACGAAAGATTCTGGAATCTATGCTTTGGTAAACGAGAAAAACTGATATGAGTGCAGGCAATCTGAAATACAAAGATGAATCATGGGATTATCGAGAGGCTGATACCAAAGAGTACACCCACTGCTTCCACACCTACCCAGCAATGATGATTCCGCAAATCGCCCGGAAACTTCTTAAGACGTACGGCATAGAGGGTGGATGGCTTCTCGATCCATATTGCGGTACTGGTACTTCTCTGGTTGAGGCATCTCTGTTCGGCATGCACAGTATTGGATGCGATATTAATCCCCTCGTACGCCTGATAGCAACAGCCAAGTCAACACCGATTTGCCTATCTACTTTAGACGAAACGCTAAATAGGTTGAACGATCATCTCTTTCAGATTGAGTTTCAAGAAGGCAAGGTTCCTGATGCCCCGATTCCTGACATCCTCAATCTGGCGTATTGGTTCTCTGAAGAATCCATCAGATATCTCGCTTATCTACGTGGTTGGATTAACAAGGTGGAAGATGAAGCTGTCCGGAATTTTATACTGGTCGCTTTTTCGGAAACGGTTCGAGAGGTTTCGTATACGCGGAACGGAGAGTTTAAATTATATCGCATGCCTGCCGAAAAACTTGAGCGCTTCAAACCTGATATTTTGGGCATCTTTAGCAAGAAACTCAGTAGAAACCGGAATGGCTTGGCAGCATTTCTTAAAAACCGGAAAAGCGTGGAGGTATCGGTATCGGATGCAAACACTGTCCAGGGTGAACTCCCTATGCCTCGTCCACTCGGCGGTTATGATGTAGTTATTACATCTCCTCCGTATGGGGATTCACAGACTACGGTGGCATACGGACAATATTCGCGGCTTGCAGCAGAATGGATAGGTTTACCGAATGCTCGCAAAATTGACAAACTCGCAATGGGTGGACAGCATTCAAAGAAAACATTAACGGGTTCCGCTATATCGTCTACTATTGACAAAATCCGTTTAGTTGATGAAAAGCGAGCGCGGGAGGTATCGGCGTTTTACGTTGACCTTGGGTGTAGCATCAATTCAATAGTTCAAATGCTTTCATCGCGTGCTACAATTTGCTATGTTGTTGGAAATCGCCGAGTCAAAGGGATTATGCTGCCGACTGACGAATTTGTTGTTGATGCCTTTCGTCAGCACGGTTTTACGCATAAGGTCACCATCGTCAGGAACATACCAAACAAACGGATGCCGAAGAAGAACAGCCCTTCCAACGTTGCAGGTGAAACCGCTACAACGATGCACGAAGAAAACATCGTCATTTGTCAGAGGACGACACATAACCACGATTTCTAAAATCCTAACCAGCCAGAATCCTATCTAAATCCGGCGAAAACCCGATTTTGACAGGGGTCCCCATAGCGACTAGCGTATGGGGCTGAAAAATCGGAGCGAAACCCAATCGTTAAAAAATGGCAATAGGACAGATTACTCTCACATCTGTAACAAAGCAGTTCGGCAATACTGTCGCGGTCGATGATGTGTCATTACAGATAGAAGGCGCGGAATTTTTCTCGCTGCTCGGACCGAGCGGGTGTGGAAAAACAACGACACTGCGCATTATCGGTGGGTTTGTATATCCGACCATCGGAGAGGTCCGCATCAACGGCGAGTTGATGGCAGAAACACCACCCTACCGCCGTCCAGTCAACACCGTTTTCCAAAATTACGCGTTGTTCCCACATAAGACCGTTGCCCAGAATATCGCATTCGGGTTACAGATGAAAAAGGCATCGAAAGCAGAAACCTCAGATGCCGTTGAACGTTCCTTAGATTTAATTCAGTTGCCGAGATACGGCGACAGGAAACCGAGTGAACTCTCCGGTGGCGAGAGGCAGCGCGTGGCACTGGCGCGCGCGTTAATTAACGAACCGACTATCCTGCTATTAGATGAACCGCTCTCTGCCCTTGACCTGAAACTCCGAAAACAGATGCAATTGGAACTCAAAGCGTTGCAACGCAAAGTCGGCATCACGTTTGTCTACGTTACGCACGACCAAGGCGAGGCATTGGCGTTGTCCGATCGGATTGCGGTGATGAATGATGGGAAAATCCTTCAGGTAGGAACGCCGTCCGAAATCTACGATTCACCGCAGAGTCGTTTCGTCGCAGACTTCATTGGCACTTCTAACTTCCTTGAAGGAACACTCATCAGCGAGAATGAAATTACGCTGACAACAGAACCACCGCTTAAGGTTGTCTGCGCGCCGAATGACGATGTTCCACTGAACGCAGCCGTCACTGTCGCAATTCGTCCAGAACGTTTCGACTTGCGGACAACCCCTACCTCTGACATCTCGAATTTTTTACGCGGCGTGATCCAAGACGAGAGTTACCTCGGCACAACGCTGCAATACACCGTGCAAACGGACTATCCGACCCCACTCATTGCGCACCAACAGAACACAGGAGCGAGAGATATACATCGCTTTCAACGCGGCGATACGGTCTATCTGCAATGGACTCCTGAGAACGCGATTGTTTTAAAAACTGATTAAATCGGAGTGTTTCTGCCTTTATCAACTATATCCGGTGTTTGCCTAACGAAATATTTAGAGTTCACATCGTACAGCACTTCATCATCTCCGGGTAAGTTGTGCTTTTGCATTTCAACCTGCTTATAGCCTTCCGATGCGTAAGTGACAAACCACCGGCCGCTAAGCCTCTCTTGTTCAATCAAATCTTCATAGATTGACCGTAGATTGTGGTTAAACTTTTTCGCATGTTCCTCTCGGAATTTCCGGACTTCCCTCACAATTGGATCACACTTTTCACACATTTTAGTACGCCTCCATGAGTTGCTCAGGGGTACAAATAACAAGAGGTTGATAGTCTGCCTCTTCGCAAACTTCAGCGATAAATCGCTGCTTTATTGCATTGGCAATGTGTCTATAGTTCCATTTACAAGATACTGTATACCGTTTGTAGCTGCAATAGCTATATGAAGAGCATCCTCAGCTGCCTCTTCAGGTATTGCACCTGCATCTACCAATTTTTGAGCAAGAACCTCGGCACTTTCACGCACGTCTAACAAGGTTAGTGTATTTAGAACTCTGAGTCGTTCTTGCGCCGCTTCCGGATTCCCTCTGCTAGTGCTTTGTCACGCCAAAGTTGATGTGTAGAAAGATCGCGAGCACAGCTCGCTCCTACAGCAAGATTCGTAGGCCACACGACATACATAGGCGCGCGAAATACGTTTTACCCATCATTTTTATGTTGACACAGCACTAGCTTCTTGTAAAACCAATAGTGAGGCAAAGAGTTCAAATCTATCGTGACAAGTTTTCCACCAATCGCGTGTTGTTTGCTGATGCCCAGCAATAATAGTATCTCGACTCTGACGAGCAGTGAGATAACTGATTACTGTTGTTTCAACATAGACCGTAGGTCTGATAACTGCATTTGACATATAGAAAACTAAAGGACAATACTAACCGCCAGACAACGGCAGCCGGACCTTCCCATTATCACGCTGTTGCGAGGTTAAGAAGCCGATGATAATCTGGACAACTTTGTAACCTTCACTCCCAGGCGAAACCGGTTCCCCACCTTCTGCAACAATGCCTACTAACTCTCTAACCCCAGCGGGGATACCTGTCATATCCCATGCTGGTGCCTCAATCGTCTCAACAACATCATCTTGGTGGAGTGTTGCCCCTCGGTCGTTGATAAGAATATAGCCGTTGGTGCCGACAATCTCTACACGGAATCCAGAGAGGGTCGTCTTTGGACCGCCCGCATAGTAGCCGCGCACACCGTTCGCAAAGTGGATATATCCATGCGCCGATGGTTCCGTTGCGGGGTTATGCCCACCATCCCCCTGATACTCGTTATAGTCCGCGTAGCCGTCCTCTAATTCGGCAGTGACCCATTCGGGATCTGAGTCAGCGAAATAGCAGATGGCATCGACGAGGTGCGTTCCGTTGCGGAAAAGCATTGCGCGTCCGCCGCTCAACGTGCCGATGACATATTGGACATCCCCGATACGTCCGCCACCGACGACGACATCATGAGTATGCCGCCATAACGGTTGCCACCGACGCGTATGGTCGATTGACAGAATGGTGCCGTTTCTTTCGGTTGCCTCTATCATTCTGTCCGCATCTTCAACACTCGTTGCCATCGGCTTTTCAGAGAAGATACCTTTTACCCCAGCGTTCGCCGCATCAACGACGAGGTCAGCATGCCGATGATCAGAAGTCGCCACCGTCACGACATCCAAATTCTCAGCGGCGAGCATCTCTTGATGGTTGGTATACAGAGAGATGTTGTCCCAATTGTCCTGATATTTTTCTTTGAAAGCATCTAACGTGCTCTGAACAAAATCGCAGCCAGCGGCTAACTCAACGTTCGGCAAACCGACTATCCCCGATACATGTGTTGTACCGATACCGCTACAACCGATAACCCCTACGCGTAATTTTGTCATGTCCATATCCTCCACTATCCTGTAGTTTCAAACTACGGAAAACCGAAAACGAAATGGCTATGAGATTCACAGTTTTGTCACGGAAACGATTATATACCGTGCCGAAATAGAAGTCAAATTTTTTGTACGGAAATGGGTGTGTAAAGTTTTTGGCTTAAGTGCCTTGATATGTTCCAACACCTTGTGGGAGGGTTTGTAACCCCGGTTTGGAAGTAAAACAGTTTGATATAAGCCACAAATTTTGGTAAACTATATAGGTGAGGTTAACGATTTTTCAATAGGGAGGAAAAAATTATGGTTAGAATTATTGCTAATCCGAAAATTCTTGGTGGAAAACCGATTGTTGAAGGCACGCGTCTTAGCGTCGAACATATATGGGGGTTATTGGCAAACGGTATGTCAAATGAAGAGATCATTGCAGACTACCCAGAGTTGAGCGAAGAAAGTATTCGAGCAGTCCTCGCCTACGCGGCACGCGCACTCCACAACGAAATTGTCATTGATGATGTCGTCTCTCACCGTGACGGAGCATCTTAAAACCCATCGGTATACCAAAAGATAGGATGCGACCTAATGCCTTGTGCCAAAGATTGGGGTTGGTTGTGTAACAGATTCGGGATTGAATCAAAGGCATCGGAAAGTGAGGTGGGTTGAATAACACGATACATCGTACTGCCGTGTTCGTCAATCGCTGGTGCGTTGAAACCGTCTGCAATGGGCGCAGGATAGATAACTTCAAGCGATTCGGCATCTATCTGTGCGATTACATTAGAGAGCATCGCTTCAAAAATCTGCTGACCGCGATCTTCGGCAAAGGCGGCTTCTGAAGCAATGAATTCTTTAACATCCAACCGGTCTTCGCGTCGAACAACGGAAACATAACCTTCAATGCTGCCATCCCGTTCAGCGACCCAAGCGTTCGGCGACTCGGTCTGCACCCACTCTGTCCAATACGCCACCTCATCTCTGACGAAGGTTCCGTTGAATTTGCGGGCGTAAGTGTCGTAGATATCAGCAATCCGCTTGACCTCGGCTGCATCATCGAAATTTGCTGGACGCACTTCCCACGCCACCTGCTTTTTAGCGGTGAGAGGTTGTCTCGCATAGTAGCGCGGCACCTTCTTCCAGCCTTCAATTGAATAGATACGTTGGCTGCCATGCAGTGAGGAGATGGCAATATCACGCGACTCCATGAACCCAATTGAATCTTTGAGAAGCTGCGTAGCAAGACCGCGCCGGCGGTAATCTGGATGCGTGCTCACCTCACCGATACCACCCACAGTTACCGGTTCGCCGTGCAAAAACATCTTACGGATAAAAACGCGCACCGTGCTGACAATTGTACCATTGTCAACCGCAATGCGAATACCTTCTGGATCCCGCCACGGGTCGTTATGCCAATGGTTGGAAAAATATCGGCGGCTTGCTGAAAAAACGTGAGTGACATGGTCCAACCACGTCTCTAACTCATCAGGATAAAGTGCGCGAAACTCCATATTGACAAAAACCTCAAAACTTTATGGTCAACTCCCCAAGGAACTGGCGCGCCTCATTGCGGCTTCCAAACACCTCATAGAGATCACCGGAGACATCGTAAAACCGCCGGATAAAATTGCGGCTCGTTTCTGCAGGATTGAGGTCTGCATAACGGAGCCATAGATTCGTCCGTGACCAGATATCCCAATTGAGTTCAATAACCGTGGAACTTGCATCACCGGTGTCAATTCTGCTCTGTTTATTCAGATCTGGGTAGAGTGCGTCTTGTGTCAAATCAGATGTACCGTCAACCCGCCCAACCGATAGATTCAACTCCTTATACCGATACGGGTTCGGATTGGTGATAAATTTTAGATTCGCGGCGAAGGCGTTCTCTAAAGCCTGTGTCCCAAAATCGTAACTGTCCTCTACTTTTGCAGGCGTGATATAACGTTCATCTTGCTCACCGTAGGTTAATTCGTCAAGGAACGTCAAATGCCATCGCTCAGAGAGGCTATACGTCCATCCAAATAGGTTTTTAAGTTCCAATTGGTTGAGTTTATCTTCGACATCCGTTGAAAAATCGATGTCTTCATAATCTTCTAAGTAATTATTGTAGAGATTGGCGGCACGCAGGCTATAAAAACCGTTCATGTGAGACGGCTTCACAGTAAACCCTGTGATAGAATACTGCGCGATGGTAAAATCGCTATCATCCCGTAGATAGAGATGCCCCGCGGCATCAAGATCCAAGAAGGCCTGGTCGTGTTTTTCTTCGCTGAGTTGGTCTGTTTCATAAACAATCCGTCCGATATACCGCCCGTTGCTGTCAAACTTTTGGATACGTGAAATGACGTTATGAAAGAGCGTCAGCTGGATGTCTTTGCGTTTCAATTCTTCAGCGAGTTCTGCCTCGTCTTCCTCGTCGGTTTCATCGGCGTAGTAGCGACTGTATTCTGCCTCTTCCAACAAGCGAACGCGTCTATTCAGGGCTGCAGTATCAGCAGCCACTGCAGGACTTTGTCCAAACGTACCGTATTGTGCCCGCGTCGCACTCGTAATCGTATCGGCAAGTTCGGCTTGACCCGGGGAACTCTCCGTCAGTTGCGTCAATGTCGGTGAAAGGACAACGATCTCCGGCAGCCCACCTACTTTTCTACGAAATTGGCTGGCATCTTTAACGAGAATTTCGCCGGTAGGCAGCGCAACGAGTGCCATCGGTTTCATGAATTCACCGTTCCCGCGTCCTTTCCGCCCGAAACTACCGTGGGATTTGCCTTCTGCATCAAACCTCACAACTCGGTGATTACCGGTATCCGCGATCAAAATGTTCCCGCGCGTATCAATTACAATGTCGGAGGCATCCGTATCAAATTCACCATCCGCTGCCCCGTACCTACCGAAAGCGATCAACTTTTCTCCATCGGCACTGAACTTATGGACACGTCCGCGTTCCGCGTCTAAGACATAGAGTTCATTTTCGGCATTGAGCGCAACGCGGAGGGCTCTGTTATATCCTTTCGGTTGAATAGCGAAAGCCGCTTTTCCGTCTTCATCAATGATGAGACTCACAGGCAAAACAACTTTCGGATAGACATCCATCGTGTCAACAAAGTAGGTGTCTAACAATTCACCTACCGCACTGAACTTATGGACGCATGGCGCGAACATATAAACTTTCGGATCGGCGGTTTCGGCGATGTGATGCACGGTCACGTCGGCAACGTAGATGTTCCCGGTGCTATCCACAGTGAGATGTCCGGGTTTTCGTAGGATATTGTCGGGAGATTCGGGTACTTCTGGAAATTGAAGCAGAAATTCTCCGGTCGCCGACAACTTCTGAATCAGTCGGTTCTCGGTGTCGCTGACATAGATGTTTTGGTTATCAAAGGCGAGATGTATATCTTTGCTAAACCGTCCTTGGGTTGAACCTTTGCCAGCAAATTCACGCTCTAATTGGATAAAATCGACTGAAAGTGCGGAGGGCAACCCGATGCCTAACGAACAGAAAAGAAACAGAGATAGTAGGATAAGGGTATGTTTTTTCATAATTTCCTATATTGTTGTAACTTGAAATCTTCCTATTGCGAATTGTGTTTTTTTATAATACGCGGTATTCATCTGAATGTCAAGGTAAAACATTTCCAAGACATGAGCATTCAGTTTTAGAATTAGGATTTACACGATTCAAGGATTTCAGGATTATAGGTGTTTTTTGGATTGCTAACTACCCTTTCAATGATAACTCAAGTTGCCACCTAAAAGACTATAGGTATTCAAACCTCAATTTCCTTGAATATCATGCAGATTGCCGTTCATTTTGAAATTGGACGCAGATATAATTTGACTCAGAAGTCAAGTTAGAGTATACTTACTTGGATTAGGACATAATTATAAACAACAAAACATATTAGCTCATGTAAAAAGTATGTGCGATTGTTTTTGATAAACGCAATGGCCACGCGGGTTTAAATTTCTGATTAGCACTCATTCTTTACATGAGCCAACATATTATTAAGTGCGTCCTAACGATTCCTTTAGGCAGAATACGGCTACAGATGGGTCTTCCTGCGGATCTGTTGGTATCCGATAGACCTATCGCAGAGTTCTATGTGGGTCGCTCACCTTACCAAAAACCTTCCATTTTTGGCGAAGGTATTGTCTTAATATAAATAATTGTTATCATACACCATCTCCCGCTTGTTGAATCGACAAAGCGTTGAAGCCATGATAAAGGAATGAAGATTATGATACACCTATATCAGGAGGATAAAGGAAAGTCATGCAAGATTTTTCGCAGTTTATTCGAGAAGTACCCGATTTTCCGAAACCGGGTATTATGTTTAAAGACATCACGCCTCTTTTAGGAAATCCAGTCGTTTTTCATAGAGTAATTGATGTGTTTGCTCTCCATTATAAATTGGAAGAAATTGATGTTGTTGCTGGAATTGAAGCACGAGGTTTTATTTTCGGTGCCGCACTCGCTTATCGGATCGGTGCCGCTTTTGCCCCAATCCGGAAACAAGGTAAATTACCTCATGAGATACACGAGGCCTCTTATGATCTTGAATACGGTAGTGATGCAATGGGAATTCATCAAGATGCATTCCGCAAACACAGTAAAATCCTAATATGTGACGATGTCTTAGCGACTGGCGGGACCCTTGCCGCATCCGTTCATCTTGTTGAAAAACTGGAAGGTCATGTCGTTGGTATTACCGTCTTAATAGAGTTAACCGGACTCAAAGGCAGGGAGCGGGTGCCTAACTATGATGTTTTTTCGCTCATTAAATACGTTGAGTGAATATTAGGTTAACCGAGGTTGCCATCTTTATTGGCTAGCGGGGTTACATGAAGATCAAAAAATTAATTCGGTAATTTCTTAACATTGCCCGGTGTCCCTTCCCAGTCACGGGTGGGGACTCCGGTTCCAAATTGCACCTATCGGGTCTCGGAAACCTTGTCCAGCGAAGAGTGGATCCTCAATCTGGCAAAATCCGATACCCCGTGCTAATCCCAGTAATCATCCCGATAATTGCCCAGAGTCCAGCACACGTCATCTCCCCGATAACCAGTCCGAGGAATACAGGTCTCGCGCTCCGATACGCCCTTAGCCCACCATATTTCACAATGCTGAACTTCAGCCCCCAGCCCAAGAATATGGAGAACCAGAGCTTAAACGTCGCCCAGGAACTCAGCATCGTATAACCGAGCGGATGCAGGGGCCACCACACAAAAGTTTGACGCATCCACATCAAAAATATCGTGAAACCGCTGCCGAATATCATAAACCCGGTGTTCGTCCAATTCGTGCTTGTCTTCGGGCTTGTGAGAAGTCCTTCGAGTTGCCGCATAAACCAACTGCCACCAGTATAAGGTGCGCCGTGCACATAACTAACTTTGATTGCGGAGTAATAGGAAACGGCAAGCCCGATAACCATCGCAACCGCCATCGCGACGAGGAGTTGCCGCCGTTTGACGTGTACCTCGTCGGCTGCTTTCAATCCGTTCATGATATTCGGCATCATAAATTCGCGAAGATCTAACGTGAGGCACACGGGATGCATCATTATCGAAGTCAACGTGGAGGGGTGGATTTTTGAAGTGCCGAGCGTCGTCAGGAAGAAACTTTGCGGTGAAAATGACGGGTTGATGAACGGGATACCGCCGTTAATCACTTGCCACGTCAGCACGACATACATTGCGAGCAGAAATAGAACGAAACCGAGCGCAAACATTATGGACATCCCCATCATGTGGTTAAAAAATACAAGCACGCAGATACCGCCGAGGAGCCCGAAGATTGTAACACTATTGGGGAGTGCTTCATCCGAAGGACGGAACTGTAGCATATCTTTAATATGATGCCTCATCTTCCAGAGGACGACGGCAACAAACGCTATACATGCACCCGCCTCTTGTGCTGCACTAAATGACTTACCCGTCCACTGCACACCGGGTCCCGAAGTGAGTTGAAAACCGAACATCACGCCCAGAAGGCATTGTAGTTTGTAAAAGATAAAGAAGAACCAGATACTGAACGATACCTCTAAAGTCAGCAGATAACTAAACCCTACCATTGACCAGAAGATAACAATCTGGAAGGGACGTAAGGCACTCCAAGGACGTTCAACGAGATACTGGTTGAGCCAAAAGTCTCGAGGGATGTGTGGCGCGTTCGGAAAAAATGTATGCAATCCGTTCATCGTATGTAGAAATACAGGGAACGCAAACCCAAACCAGAGCGCGCTGTTCTTAAAAAGCGGACCGAGGCTGCCGCTATCTTGCCCCGCCATTTCCGCAGGTAACTTAACGAGTGGGAAGGCACAACGCTCGTACTCTACCCACTGCTTGCGGAGTAGCACAGAGAGGCAGATCATCACAAAATAGACGACCAGCACGTATGCACTCCACGTCAAGATGGGGACGATCCACGCGCCCCACGGTACCGATTCGCCTGCGAACAGCCCTTCAAAGAATGACTGTGCTGCGGAATGATCTTGCACCACACGCCAGTGCGGAATATAGTGATGAAATAGCGACTCCCAGTCGTTTTCCGGGGTGGCGAGGTACTTATAAGCCACCATCGGGCTGAGGGCGTAGCGCATCATTCCTGAAGACGGGATGCCTGCCGGGGCAAGCATGATACACCAAATCGTGACAAGTTCTCCGGGCGAGAACGCCAAAGCGGGGTAAAATCGTTTCAAGAGAACGTTGATGCCTAACACAAAAATCGTCAGAACAAAGAAGGGCGCGACTGGGAAGTGTCCACCTGCGAGAAAAATGTTACGGATAACGTAATCGTTATAGGGAGCGAGGAGACATTCGGTAGTGGCACACGCCAAACCGATCAACACCGCACGCCATGTGAGGCTATCTCTGACCTGTTGCTGAATCAATTTATCGCCTTTCAAACAAATTTCTACAGATTATCCTAAAGTCACTGCATACTATAGCAGAGTCCTCTCATTTTTCATAGAACAATTTTATGCTGCTGTAGGAACGCATCGCGAGCGAAACTTCCGCCGAAAAAACTATGTTAAGTCTACGTCTTGCATTTGTATTTAAGTAATTCAACTTGCAATTTATGCCTATGTTTGGTAAATTTTTCATAATACCAATTCTGATTGACGGTTTCTCTTAAAGGAGTCTACTGTTTTTTGTTATGCTCGGTGGGGTTAGGAATGCAGATCGCATTTGGGCGCGTACGCCGCAAAACCGCACCTACCGGGGTCTGGGTGAACGGTGCGGTTAA
>JAKZUG010000704.1:0-3570 GCA_047516705.1 Candidatus Poribacteria bacterium
TCGGTGCGATGCTGGCTTTGACAGAAACCTCTGCGTCCGCGTCAAGATTGAGTGTTATTTTATTCAGTGGTGTTTTCATATTGATCTACCTCTACAGAAATTTTTGCTTGAAATGCGTTGATGCTCCCTTTCTCATTGAACCATGTACCAGTAGCACCCAGCTTAAAGACTTTGCCTTCATTAAAAGGATACCGGATTATCCCTATCCGACCAGACGGTATATCCCATGCGGAGGCGAGTGCTTCATTAGGAAATCCCTTTGTCGGCAGTTCGGTGTCGTTATCATAGAGATCAAACGACCCACCCGGTTTAGCGGTGCCCATCCGGATATCGATGGTGAGCGTGCCACCATCTTCAAGTGCCGTAGTATCAATTTCAACGACCGTATAATCTTGGTAGCCATACCTTGGTGTACGTAATACCATTTCTAAAAGGTTATATCGCATTAACCGCACCATTCACCCAGATCCCGGTAGGTGCGGTTTCCAACCGCGCCGAGACTTAAACTTACCTACCGGAAAACGCCTCTTTAGTCCCGTAGGGACGGAATGTTTATAGCAGCGTTTTCGAGCAAAAATCAGGTTTCCCTGTAAGGGCGGCATGTTTATATTTCTAATTGCTAAAACGCTGGCAAAATCCCTAAATTGACACCTATGGTGCGGTTTTGCGGCGTACTCGCCCAAATGCGATCTGCATTCCTAACCGGGGTCCCCACCTGTTACTGGGAAGGGGCACCGAGCATAACAAAAAACAGTAGATGCCTTTAAGAGAAACCGTCAATCAGAACTGGTATTAGAACTTATGCGGCTGCTTCATAAGTCCCCCTGGTAAGGCGGATTTAGGGGGTTAAAAATGAAAAATCTCGCGCTGTATGCTAAATTTGCGTGAGTCCTGTTAATTTTTCGAGGGTGTGACCTTCAAGTGCTAACAATCGGCGTTTCCGTTCTAATCCGCCGCCGTAGCCCCCTAAGGCACCGTTGCTCCTAATGACACGATGACACGGTATGAGAATAGAGACAGGGTTTGCACCAACCGCGTTGCCAACTGCCCGAACTGCCTTCGGTTTCCCTATCTGCTCCGCAATCCACTTATAACTGCGTAACTCTCCATAAGGAATCTGCTGGATGCTACTCCAGACCTTGTGTTGGAAGGATGTCCCCCTGTCTATTCGGATCGGAATCTCGGAGACATCCAGCGGTTCACCCGCAAAATAGCGATCCAGCAGCTCCCGCGCACGGGTCAGCACTGGGTACTGTATTTGAAGGTCTTGAGGTTCATCAAATGGAAAATATTCGGTAAAGAAAAGATGCGAAATGTTGTTCTGATCCGCAGCCACTATGTTTATGTCCCCTATTGGAGACGCACAGGAGATAGCCCCGGCAGCAAAATCATCGAGTATATTTTTGTAAGGTTGAATCTCAACAGGTAGGTCCTCTGAAATTTCTTCAGGAAATGTTTTAAATGGATGCATTTGTATTTTTAATTTGACCTCGAATCTATTATGGAGTATGCTATACCAGAGTCATTCAGTTCTTCTTTCGGGAGAATGTTTGAATGTTCCAAAACCTTCTGTAGGAGCGATCTCCGAATCGCGACTGCTCCGATAGAAACGCCGCAAAACCGAAAACTATGGCTATATTTGAAACATCTGAACAACTCTATAGTTATATTAGTGAGCTGTTTGCAGAAATCGCAGTGCTACCAGAAGCACAAGAGGCACTCGAATCCCTGACGCTGAGTGTCCAGTTTAACTACACCCTGCCTGATTGTACGATGACACTAACGGCGGCGAATGGCGAATACAGCATCACCCGTGGTAGGTATGATAATCCAACGCCAGATGTTGAACTCACTATGACAGGTGATGTCGCCTACAGATTTTGGACAGGCGAACTCAACGTCATAGGTGCCATAACCACACGCGAAATTGGTATCATCGGCTCCCTCGGCAAGGTCATGCGCCTCACACCGCTCATTAAGACAGCCGTTCGCTATAACCGTGAGCGAGAAACCTGTTGCGATTCTTGACACGCAAGGAGACCTCAATGGCAGACAATGTATTAGAAACAGTTGAACCTTATGTTACGCAGTTGCGGGAAGAAGGCTGGTGCGTCTTGGAGGGCATTGTTCCCGCCGATGTCGTTGACGAGGTTCGTGAAGAGGTCGAAACCTCAGAAGCGGACTATAACGCATTCAGTAAAGAACACGGCAGATGGGAACGCAATGTTATCAGTTTCCTGCCGAAATTTACTGAGCATCTCGCCAACGAGCGACTCCTCGCTACCATCCGCCAACTGTTAGGTCCGCAGGTACGTATCTCGCAGACTGAGTATAAGATTCGTCCCCCGCATTATGAATTGGTGCGGGCATACCATTCTGATTTTCCCTACGATCTAAACCAGAAGTGGCATATTCCACAGCCGTTCCCGAGTGCAATCATCGGCATCACGACTCTCTGGATGCTCTCTGAGTTTACGACGGAAAACGGCGGCACCTGGATCGTGCCTAAGACACATGTAGACCTTCGCAACCCCAGAGGCAAAGAAGACGGTATCGGTGACCGGAACCCGCTTGACGGTGAAATGCAAGTCATTGGGAGTGCCGGTAGTGTCCTTATCATGGACAGCCGAATTTGGCACTCCAACGCAGAAAACCCGAGTGCCGGTAAACGGGCTGCAGTCGTTGTCAGATACGCACCGTGGTGGTTGAATTTAGAACTCTTCGGTGTCAACACTGCCACAATTCCCGGTGAGACCTTCGATTGTTTTCCCGATGATGTCAAAATGCTCTTCGAGCACCGCGCCGAAAACCGCGAACCGATTGTCTGGATTTAAAGTAGTAGGCACTCTCCGTGTGCCGTATCAAAGTAGTAGGCATACACTGTATGCCGTAACAAAAGGAAATCTCTTATGGCAACAACACTCGTACACATCGGTGTCCGCACGACCAATCTGGAGAAGAGCATCCGTTTCTGGCGCGATGCGCTCGGATTACGGGTCTTCTCAACGATGAACGGCTGCTTCGATCTCACCGATGGTTATCACAATTTCCGTGTGTTTCAACACCGCGGTCCCGAACGTCCCGAACACGTCGGTGGAATGTTAGACTACCTCCACATCGGTGTCCGCGTCCCGAATTTGCGAGAAGCCGCACAGCGGTGTGAGGACCTCGGATTTGAGATCACCTGGGAAGGTTTAGGCGGAAACAAACCTTACGACCCGAATTCGGACGAACTGCCTTCAGAAGCCTTCAAAGTGGAAGACCCGGACGGTATCGTCGTTGATATTACCGAACAAGACGATCAGTGGCCCGGTGTCGATATCGAAAGCAAAAGTTGAACCTTTAGTCCTCCATAGGCGCGGTTCCATGCCGCGCCACCTACCCGATTTTTTATTCATCACCACCCAATACACCCAACCGTATCAGGTAATACCGTTTCTAATTGAATACCTTTCAATGTGCCTGTAGCATAAACTGTTAGTTTGTGCCACCGTGGTTCCTTTCAGGAAAGTTGGGCATGCGATATTTACTTTCAGAAATGGTATAATATGCCAGTGTGAGAAGGCTTGT
>JAKZUG010000705.1:0-4296 GCA_047516705.1 Candidatus Poribacteria bacterium
AAAACGGTTCCAGCGAGTTCATGTACCTGCGTGAGTTTCTGGTCGACTAACTCCTTCGCGGTATCACAGAGAGTTGCCAGAACCCTATCAACAAGTTCATCATCGGTCGCGATTGCCGCTATGATCCGTTTGGCAACATGGAAAATCGGGCGGTAATTAACCTTAAGAATGATATTCCAACCTGCTATGACCTGCTCGTAGCGGAGGCGTTTTGCATTGTCAGACAACATCCGTTTGAGGGACATCACCCTTTCCATCTCAGGTTTACCCGCGAGGACACTCTGGAACACAAAGGCATTGGTGACGATGAGCATCGCCATCCGCGAGGTCTGTTCGCCAGTCTTTTGAAAAAGAATCGCTTCGATTTCTGCTCCGATGCTGGGACGTTCTTTAATCGCTGCCTCAAGCTGCTGCGCTGCGGTTTCTATCCGCTTTTCCAATAAATCGGCGGCAGCATCTATTTTAGAAATCGGAGTTGCTCTGACGCGAATAGCAGTTGCGATGTCGGCGACACTACCACTTAACCAACCACTTTGTGGGAAAGATTCCTGTTCTATCTCGTTATCAGGTTCTGTTTCGGTGATGAACAGCACGGGATCGGGTTCCGGTTCGCTCTCTGGTTCCGGTTTATTGAGAAGTATGTAGCCGATGTCTTCTGCGCTCCGCATCTCTGACGCAATTTCATCTTGTGGCATCGTTCTAAATCGGGCAGGCATGCGGACGCGCAGAACATTCTCGATGATATTGTAGGTAAGCCCCGTAAAGACGCTCGGATCAAGGAGCATTCCAAAATGTGCTCCTGCCTGTATCTCACCTGAAAAGTTCGGTGTGTCGCCATCAATTTTCACCTCAATGACAACAGGGTTTCGTCCTTTTTCAGTGACAATCACATCGGGCTTTTGTGTAGCATTGAGGAACGGTCTTGTAATTTGTTCGTTGACACGCCATGCATCCCGCATGTGGCGTAGAACGTTTACAAACGCGCTGGTGATAGTATTTTCGCTATTTGCCATAACTTCTTACACTAAATTATTTGACAGTCAGAGAATCTACCCAAATAACGCTGCGTCGGGCTGGCCGCGGTAGAGCACAACACGATACTGCAAGTTCAAGGTTTCGTCGGGGGCAATATGGAACGGTTCATAGTAGACGGGGGACGGATGGATTAGGCAGTAGTTTTCCCGATTGCGCACCCACCACGTTGTCGGATAACGCGGGTTATCCGGGTGATCAACGATGGCGGCCCCGTAGGTTTCGTTGTCAGTCGGGTGTTGTGTAGTGAAACTGCACCACCGACTCTGCTGACCGAAGATGTCCATCGGTTCGGTGCGTCCATCGGCATCTAATAGGTTACCCGGCGTAATGGTATTGTCAAATCGGATCGCCATGCCGCTGTAGAATCTGCCGTCTGCACCGGGTTCGCCTCGGCGTAAGTCCAAAACAACCTCACGTTCGTTCGGATGCAGCGTCAACGATACGGTAATCTGCATCGCATCCGCTGTCGGTGGATGGACGGTAATCTCGCGCTGTTCCGTTAGATGCGTTGTGCCTTGCCAATCTATCCATGCGTTTTCTGTTGTTAGACTTGCACTGTCGGCACCTGCACTTTGTGCGACAATCCGCTGATGGACGATCTTGCCGAAGCCGGTCGGATCGCTACCGCGTCCCGGTTGTTCCCAAAAATTGACCTCGTTGACCTTTTTCCACGCGACCCATAACCCTTGATGATGCACATGGTCGCCGGGTTCGTTCATCGTGAGTGGTGGGGCACCGGGCAAGTTCAACGGGTGGCAAAAGGGACGGTTACCGTCTTCCGGGAAATGGTAGCCCAAGACATCTTGTCCATTCCAAGCTACGATTAGACTGTGCTGTGTTTGTGATAGTGAAAACATATTTTTACCCATTTGGTAGTTTTTTAGAATTTCTTATAGGCATCCATGTTGCCACAGCGGGTTCCACGCTGGCCAGTATTGTCAAGTTCTTGTTGAGATAGAACTGCCATTTCCTACGCTTCCTCATTTTCCAACGAATCATAGGTCTTTCTCTACAAGAAAACCGTGTTCTGCGAGAGCGTTAGATACGGATGTCCAGACAGCGCGTGCTTGTTCAACCGCCTCGGAGGCATCTGTCTCGGTGGCTCCTTGCATGTCCTCCGGGTATCGTGCTTCAACTGCCCATCGGCTTAAATTCGATAGGTCTGGATGCGCGGTTTTAAATTGCCAACTCTCAGGCAACAAATCCCGTAGAACATTCAAGTCATGCGTTCTCCGAAAATCGATCTGTAAGAAAATTAATGCTGCTTTTAACGCCTTTTCAGCACTTTGTTGTGCAAACCAACAGGATTGGCGAGGTGGCATGTGTGGATGCCCTAAAAATGTTTCAGCGGCTACCAAGTCCTCCTCCGCAAAGTGGAGCCATTGGGCGGTGTTTGCCAGTCGATCGGTCGCTTGCATAGCGGATTTTACCTCCTTGTCGGGCATACTACAGGACCGATCCGATCCGCGTGCGGCTGCGTTCCAACGCTTCCAAAGTACTTTACCTTCTTGTTGGGCATAACGTAACACTGAACCGATCCGTGTGCGGTGACGTTCCAACTCTTCAGGTGTTGAAACAAGAATATCCTTCGCCACGGGTAAGTCGGCCAGGGCGCGCATAATATCAAGAGCGGTTTTCCGTTTATCCGCGAGTTCGGCAAAAACGACGAGCAGATCTATGTCGCTCTGTTGATTTGCGTCCCCTCGTGCTTGTGAACCGAAGAGAATAATCTGTAACGGATCAAAGCCTTGTACGATGCGCTCTGTCACGATTGAGATAAATTCGTTATTCATCCTATCTTTACCTTCCAATTTCCTAACTCGGTGCTTTCCCACGAGCAAACAATTCGCTGAGGTTATAGGATTCAGGACTTACGCAAATTGCGTAAAAAAGCCAGGTATTTCACCAAAAGCGTCGTTATTTCCGTTATTTAACCCCCTAAATCCCCCTTATCAGCGGGACTTTGAGAGGAAATGCGTAAGTCCTAAGGATTGTAACTTCCATCATGCTCACGCGAGAACGTCGTCTCTAATTGAGGTATGGGTTCACGACCTCGCGTTCCAGTGCTAAGCCTTCCCATTCGTCGTCGCCGGGTCCGTCGTAGATGAGGGTGTGGGGTCCAGTGAAACCTGCTTTCTGGGCGAGTTCAAGGCATTGCACGTAGTCTTTCTTGTCCATTTCGCGTGGTGCAGCGAAATGTGCTTTGGTATGACACGATTCTGCCCGTGAAGCGATTGCTGCGAGGTCTTCGTATTTTGTATCGCCACGCCAATTGCCGAAGTCGAGACATAGTCCTACCTTACCGTCTAATCCGTCTAAAATGGTGTTGACGTTTTCAGGCGTAGAGAAGATAGAGAACCAGTTTTCGCTCATTAAACGGATGCCTGCAGTGTCGGCGCGTTCGGTGAGTTGTGCAAGAACATTGCGACTCTGCGCTACGGTCTCCGCAGACGGATCTGCTTTACCGCCGATGACGCGTGCGCACTTTGCACCGAGTTCGCCAGCGATGTCAATCCACTTTCCAATCCACGCAATATCGCGTGCTGCTTCGGACGCGTGCGTGATGTCGCCGTCGTCAATCAGCACGGTGAAGAGTTCTACATCGGCATCTGTGAGTGCAGCGCCGAGTTCGGAGAGATAAGACTTCTCAACAGAGGGCAGATGGAAATGACAAATCTCCAAGGTCCGAATGCCGAATTCGGCAACGCGTGCGGGTAATTCAAGAAGTGAAATGGATCCCTTGTTGTGGGTTTCGATTGGGATTTGCATGTCGTGCGCGGGTCCGGTGAATCCGGGTTTCCCGAGTTGTCGATGCAAACTCCACGTTGAGACTGAAAGACGAGGTGTTGACATAATTTAAATTCTCCAGAAATTGCGATCAGGGGATTGCTGCGACAGATTTTGACAACCACATCAAACGTGATGCTCAGCGAACAACAATTTGAAATACATATCTAATTCGGTCTCTATCTGTTGCTTCTCTATCGGATTTATCTGAAAATGCTTTTTCAGGAAAGAGTGATGTCTAACAGTATCGCTGATGAAACAAGGTTTATATTGTCTGAACAGGTCATCATCTATAAGCACATCACAATTCCCGAAATAGAAAGGAAGTCTATGCAGGTTTCTTTTGAACACATCTACATAGGCGTAATAATCTAATTTTCGTTTGTCAATTACAATCGTATTTGTGCTGTAACTTTCAACAAAAGTGCGGTTTCTTTTTAATGCGTTGATGTCTCGCATTGTCCAAAAAAATAG
>JAKZUG010000706.1:0-5498 GCA_047516705.1 Candidatus Poribacteria bacterium
GTGTGCAACGCTCTGTTCAGGTTTTCCCCCAGAATTAAAGGGCAATTTCTATCATTATCCTAATGTTCCTGCCGGTGTCGCATACCAATTAACCAATTCACTTCATCAAAAATGGGAGAAATTTGATGTCTGATACTATAAAAACTGACCCTTTTGAAACTTACGAACTGCTTTGTGATTCTTACATCCGTTATATACAAACAATAATGGGCTTCAATAATGAGAAGTTAGAGGAAGAAAGAGATAAGTTATTACGGGAAAAAGGATTACTTTTCCAAGCCCCCCGTTTTGAACCGATATTCCCTTATCCTTCCTCAGGAAAAACTTTATCGGAGTTGTGCAAGGATATACAACTACCTTCCGAACTTGGAGAATTTCTCGCTTTGGGAGGTAAAGACGGGCTTGCACCAAAAGACCGTCCACTCTATACACATCAAGCGGAAGCAATTAAAGCATCCGTTATTGATTGTGAGGATGTCGTTGTTACAACCGGGACAGGTTCTGGAAAGACAGAATGTTTTTTGCTGCCAATTTTCAACTATCTTATTAAGGAGTCTCAAAATTGGAACGTTTACGGAGAACGAAATCCAGAGCATCCGTGGTGGCAAACTCAGCAGAAGCGTGTTACACAGCGTTTGGGCGAAAATCGTCCGGCTGCAGTCCGAGCGTTAATTTTATATCCACTGAATGCGCTTGTAGAAGACCAACTTATGCGGCTTCGCCGTGCTTGTGATAGCCCAGAGGCACGTCAATGGCTTGCTGACAACAGAGATGATAATCGGTTCTACTTTGGTCGCTATACCGGTTTAACACCAGTACCGGGTCAAGAAAAAAGTGAAAAAAGTACAAATCCAAATGTCCGAAGACTCCAAAACCAACTTGAGAAGCTGCAGAAGCAAGCCGAAAAAGCTAAAGAATCCGAAGAAACGCGTTATTTTTTCCCATCCACCGATCCTGACGCGTCTGAGATGTGGTCTCGTTGGGACATGCAAGATCATCCACCTGATATCTTAATCACGAACTATTCAATGCTGAACATCATGCTCACCCGCGATTTGGAGCAACCAATCTTTGAAAAAACCAAGGAATGGCTGGAAAAACCAGAGAGTGTTTTCCATCTCGTTGTAGATGAACTGCATTCCTACCGTGGCACAGCGGGTTCAGAAGTGGCTTACTTGCTTCGGACACTATTTAACCGTCTCAACCTTGACCCTAATTCCCCAAAACTGCGTATCATTGCGTCAAGTGCGTCCCTTGAAGGTGATACAGGGCACGAATACCTTCGTCAATTTTTTGCCAGAGAGAAAGACTTCAAAATTATTAGTTCTCCTCCACACCCAGATAAAAGCACTGAACTTCAAGAATGCTTTAAACACGCAAAACATTTTGAAACATTTAATTCAGATGGTGATTCCACTCATTTCAAAGGACTTCCAGAGGAACACTTCAAATCTGCTGTCGCGCAACTTTGCAACCATAATGGTAAATTGCACGCCTCAACGATTGAAGATATGCATAAAGCTGCAAACAAAGTTGCTTCAGAACCAATTTCCGAAAATGCGATCCGTGGACTAATTCGCTACCTAATCCAACAGAAGGCAGGTCCGGATACAGAAAGAGCTTTGTTGCCGCTTCGGGTGCATTATTTCTTTAAAAACTTTGAGGGATTATGGGCATGCAGCAATTCAAATTGCCAAGGTGGGAACGATGAAACTCCTATCGGAAAACTGTTCGCAAATCGGCGTGTTTTATGTGATGAGTGTGGTTCACGGGTCATGGAATTGTTAACCTGCGAAACGTGTGGGGACATCTTCCTTGGGGGCTACAAACAAAAGATATCGGAAGATGCCCAAGGTTGGTACCTAAGCGGTGACTATCAAGATTTATCGGGTTTGCCTGAAAAAGGGATTAGAGATCGGAGCTATGATACTTATGCCGTATTTTGGCAGAAGACGCAAATACTGGCTCAAAAGAACGCTTGGACAAAAAATGGTATTATGAGACAGTGGGCACCTGCCGTGTTTTCACATTCTGATGGGGCACTTACTCCGGATGCCTCGACCAATTCTAACGGTTATTATTACAGAATTGACAATTCAAAGGATTGGTGCTCAGAAATTCCTAAGTTTTGCCCCAATTGCGGTGATTTACGGGATTACAGATCGGAAAAAATACTTGTCAATGGTAAAGAGCAAGCACCTTCCACACTTCGAACCAGTAGAACAGGTTTGCAAAAAATAATCCAAATTTTCACCCAAACCATGCAAACGACTGTCAAAGAACAGTCAAATCGGAAGACCATTATCTTTTCTGATAGTCGGCAGGACGCCGCAAAATACGCTGTGGGGATCCAGTGGTCCCACTATCAGGATATGATTCGACTCATTGTTCTTGAAGCGATGAAAAAGCAGGTAGGCGACAAAGATTTAGAAACCCTTCAAGCATTCCAAAATGGTAAAGTTGATTTCCGAGTTGCACGGGATGCAATTCGCAATCTGCGTAATAAATATCCAACTCATGACAAGTTACTTAATTCGATTGAGGACGATTTCTATGATGAAAAGTGTTTGACACCCGAACAAAAAAATCAACTTTCTGAACTTGGCGACAACTATCCGTTTACGGCTCTTCAGAATGACTGCTTTGATGCATTTATCAATCTCGGTATGAATCCTGGCGGCTACGGTAACAAAGTGGAAATCTCTCGAGAAAAGGGTAGACTCAATACATGGATCGACCATAAATGGGAAGAAGTCTTCAAGTGGGATGAAGATCCTGTATCAATACGTCCGCCACAGCTGCTTGAAAGTCATCAAAAACAACTTGTGACAAACATCCAAGCCGAATTAAAAAGAATGATAACGGAACAACTTCTGTTCGCACGAAGAGATATGGGATTAGAGGGGCTTGGGCTCGCTTGGTGTGAACCCTATACTGATTCGGACAAATGGAAAATTGAAGATTTTGATGTTTCTGAAATGATGTCCGCCGTTACCCGAATCCTTGCTGAACGCAGATATACAAGGATTTACTATCCCTATACCGACCAGATGAAAAATCCTGCGTTTCTCCGAGACTATATCAGGAAATCGGCGGAACAAATTGGGTATCCTGCTGATGATCTCATTAGTGCAGTTGAAGAACAACAAGAATCATCAGAGAGTTTTGAAAATTATCTCATCCGTGTTGAAAAACTCAATCTTCGTCTTCCTCAAGGAGACACGATCTTTCGATGTTCCAAATGCCGGCGTAAACATCTTTACAAGGCAGGTGGGATTTGCACAAACACAATGTGTTTTGGACAACTGGATGAGGTTGATAAGAAAAAAGACCCATTTGAAAAATATGGTGGTTACTATGCCATTCAAGCTAATTCAGATGAAAACGAAATTCAACCTTACCGTTTCCATTGTGAAGAATTAACTGCCCAAACTGATTCAGAAGAACGCCCCACCCGGCAACGGTGGTTTCAAAATGTAATACTTGATAATGAAAACCAGCGAACTGATGAAATTGATCTACTTAGTGTGACAACAACGATGGAAGCAGGTGTTGATATTGGTGCGCTTTCGATAGTATTGTTGGGTAACGTTCCACCCCAACGCTTCAATTATCAACAGCGCGTTGGACGCGCTGGACGACGCGGAGAACCTGTTGCATCCTCTTTGACACTTTGCCGCCTTAGAACCCATGATGACCACTACTTCTCCCATACAGGTGAAATCACAAATAACCCAACACCCTCACCTTATCTGGATCTTCGGAGTCCGGACATTATCAAAAGGGTACTAGCCAAGGAAGTTCTGTTCCACGCTTTTCCAAAACATTCCATTGAAACTTCAAACGAGCGAAACGTCCACGGCGCATTTGGAAAAGCCTCCGATTGGTCTACTAATCGGGAAAAACTATCCGAATGGATCAAAACGCAACAAGGACAAATTCAGCGAATCATGCAAGTGCTTACCGCACAAACGGAATTAGACCTCCAAAACGGAACAGATGAACTAGTTAACTGGGTTACCAACGAACTTGAAACCGATATTACCGAGTGCGTCAATAATCATGAACATAAAGACGATGATTTGAGCCAAGTCCTTGCGGAATCCGGCTTACTACCGATGTTTGGGTTTCCGACAAATGTACGTTTATTGTATCATCAACAACCCCGTATTTCCAATTGGCCTCCAACATCAGGAGTCGTTGACCGCGACATTGAACTTGCGATCAGCCAATTTGCTCCCGGTTCAGAAACCATCAAGGACAAAAAAATCCATACCTCAATAGGTATTGTCTCCTACAAACGAGAGCAAAACAGGGTAGTAACTACTAATGGTATCGCACGTCAAAAAACGATAGGTTTCTGTGAAAATTGCAAAGCGGTTTTTGAGAATGCTGATAAAGATGATAATATCTGTGAAATTTGTGGATATGACAAATACAAGCCAATTCAAGGGATTGAGCCAAAGGGGTTTCTAACTAATTTCATGCCTAACGATGCCCATGAGTCTTTCAACTGGACACCCCGTTCAACATATTCTCGCTTACCTTCGGACACACTTACAGACCTAAAACAGGAACACAATTTCCTATGGGAAACAGCAGAAAAACTGAAACTGCTTTCAATTAACACAAATAACGGTAATCTGTTTACCCTGCAAAAAGAACGGAACAGCGAAGCACTTGTATCCCCTGAAGTCTGCCATGAATTAAATGTAGAACGCGATTTGGCAGAAGTAAAATACTTAGCAGCACTTTACGCTGCTAAGACCACAGACGTTTTGTTAATCCAGGTTAACGAAATTCCAGTTGGTATTCTGCAAAATCAAGGTGAAGAATACTGGCGAGCTGCGCTTTATTCTTTCGGTTTCCTGTTCCGTCAGTTTGCAGCGAACCAATTGGACGTATCCCCTGACGAATTGCGAGTTGAAATTCGACCCATGCCTATGGAAGAAGAAAGCACATACAAACAACAAATCTTCATCGCAGATGCCTTAGCAAATGGAGCAGGATACTGCCGTCATATCGGTGAGACTGATTCGGAAGGAAAACCATTCCGATTGATTAAATATCTATATAATATGGTTGAACATAAGAATGATTTCGCCAAAGGATTGATTGATCATAGCAAAGATTGTGATTCATCTTGCTACAACAAAGGTTGTATGCGAGACTACTCCAATATGCCTTATCATCCGTTTCTGGATTGGCGATTAGGGTTTGATGTGGCACAACTTTGCCTTAACGAAAACTATCAGATGGATCTCCAAAAAGACTATTGGTCTACCCTTGTAAACCCAGTTGAAAAGAACCTTATAGAACTTCTTCCAAGTCTTGAACGTAAGGATCGCAACGGTGTTCCTGTTTTTGAGGATCAAACGCAGCAGAGAGCATTCATTTTACATCACCCACTTGCGTCAACTGGAGATTGGGCAGGGGCACACATCGCGTCTGCTATCGCTGACCTTGATGAAACTGGATTTAAAATAGAATACATAAAC
>JAKZUG010000707.1:0-3362 GCA_047516705.1 Candidatus Poribacteria bacterium
CCCCGCATTGAGTGCGGCGATTGCGGCATCTTTGATATAATCGGGTGTGTCAAAGTCGGGTTCGCCTGCACCGAATTTGACGACATCTACGCCATCAGCGATCAACGCGTTGATTTTCGCGGTGATCGCCAAAGTGGACGATGGCGTTACGTTTTGACTCCGTTGTGATAATGAGATCATTTGTGCTCCTTATGTTTTTAGTATAGGGGTAATTGATGGAATCACATTCTGCTTCATAGATATCTCTTGTGGCTTATCAGGAAATCCACGTATTCAGAGTACCGAATAGAGCGACGAATAGTGGTCTTGCTTTTGACTATCTATTACCGAATTATCACGAGATTCTTTTGTTAAGCATATTCGACATTGCACGAAAATTCAATCCACTTACGGTAGACGCAGAAAAATCTGATGGCCAATTTCCGCTTCAATCTTAGATTTTTCTGTTTTCAATTTGTCAATTTCTAACTGAATCTGTACGTAAGCCGGATGCATCTCTTTTTCCTCACACGGGAGTTGGTCCGCCTCCTGTATAATTTCCGCTTCCACTTTAGATTTTGCTTCTTTTAACCGGCTGATTTCCCTTATAAGTTTGCCGCAAATAGATTTTCGCTCCCGTAAGTCTTGCACGAGTTGTCTGCGATTTTCTTCAATCTGTGACGTTTGTTCCGAATTTGCCGTTTTTAACTGATTCACCACCACTCTAAGTTGTTTGAGAATAGATTCTTTTTCTTGTGAAGTTTGGATGAGCTGTTGCATCTTTTGATTAGTTTCTACTTTGTTTCGTTCACAAGCAGCGTGCCTTTCCTGATCTTGCCGTGCTAATTGTTGTTTCCGCGCGATTTCCGATTTTAACTCTTCTAATCGCTCAAACTCTTTTTGAAGTTGCCCATAGATAGATTCCTGGGTACATGCTGCTTTCCGTTCATCTAACCTCCTATCAAGTTCACGAATAGCGGAGGTCTTATGATCAATTCGTCTCTGTAAGTCAGTATCTATTGCTTTATGGTATTCGCTCAATGGTTTGTACTTTCGGTATTCCTGATGGATTTTGTCTCGTTCAGCAATTTCTTCTTGATATTCTATGTGTATAGCCCTAACTTGCTTCTCAAGTTCAATCCTGTCTCTTTTTAATGTATCAATTTTTCCTGTTAGATCCTCTTCCTGATCCTCCTTCTTTTGGATTTCATACTGTAATTGAGCCCTTCTTTCAATTAAGGAGTTATTTTCCTTTGTTAAACTGGCACGAGTAGATCTTAATTTCAATCCCCTAAGGACTTCAGCTTGTTGAGAATGTTGCACAATTTCTTCTTTTAGGTCGCTATTCTCTCTTCTTAGTGGCTTAATCTCTTTTTTAAGCTGTGCGAGTTGCTTGTTCTTCCGCTCAATTTCTTCGTTTAGCTCATCTAACTGTTTACAAGAGGAGTCTACTTCACGAGTTTTTTGCGCGTATTGGTCACTCGCTTTCTGGATTTCCCGATCTAACTTGTTTTTCTCCTCGCGAATAGATTCTATTGTCCTCCCCGTAGCGATCTTTCTCTCAAAATCAAAACGTTCAAGAGGATGAGTGAACTGGTTTCGCCTCAAATTCTCATAAAATTCCCATTCGTTGGGATTTGTGCTATTAGCAAAAACACCAAACTGTGTATCGGTTGCGCAGAGATAGGACTTTAATTGCTCACGACCATAAGTTACAACTCCTGTCTGTTTGCACTCTGCAATAGCAACGAAACCTTCAGACTTATCAAGAAGCACGATGTCGGGTCTGCGATTGTCTGTCCCCATCTGAATTTCGTGTTCTGTCTCTATAAAAAAATCCCGGAATTGAGGTTTGGAGAAATAATTAACAACTGCCTCTACTATTGGAGCTTCATATGGTGTCTCTACACTACACTCATCGCATAATGTAAAGCGAGGGTAGCGAGGTTGGGAACGCGAGTGCAGGCAGCACCATACTGTTTCTAAGTTTCTCATATGCTGCTGCCCAATAGGTGTTGTGCTGTCTACCAGTTCTGTTTTAGTTGTCGTGGCAGGTATGAGTGACACGACGTTGAGAGTGACTCCTTGGTAGACGATGACGTTACGCACGTTTTTGTCCAACCTGTAAGGGTGTGTATCAGGTTGGATTACATCTCCATCAGGGAGCTGAACCGGTGCTTGGCCTGTGTCTGGGACTATAAACCGTATCCCTTCCAGGGTATTGTTGGCTTTGTATCCTCTCCAAACCGGTTCGAGGAAAGCGGAGATATTAACCTTATCTCCTTCTTTTAGATGGTCCAGAGCCGTAATGATTTCCAGTTCCCACGTGGTGCAAAATAGATCGAGAGGTTGCTTCTCAATGACAATATTCTGCACTTGGTTGACGTAATTGTTATCCTTGCGGATAGCAAAGTTACGCCACCGGGTGGACCGTCCGTTTCCGTTCTGGACGGTGTCACGAATCATGGTGATTGTGACGTTGTTTAGATTTGTGTCACCGCGTTTGGCGGTGCTTCTGACTTCGTTTAGATTCATTATTCTTCAGTATCGGAGGCATACCAAATCAGATATGATACAGTGTATCCACTGGCTTGACAGACAACTCTTTCGCCTCAGCTAATTTTTGGGAAACTTTTGCAAAACGTTCTCGTAATTCCACTATGAAAGGCGGAGGATTCCGTAGTTGCTCCTGTGATGCTTCCTCGTCAAGTTGTCTCGCCCGTTCCAGATAGGCTTCCACCTTCTCGTTTTTCGCTAAGTAATAGAGGATAGTTGCGTGTATTTTTTCAAGGCTTAAGGTTGGGTAGCGCAGTAGAATTTCTTCGGGACTCGCGCCCTCCAGATAATCTTCCAACACAATCTCAATGTCAATGCGATTCCCTTTAATCCGGATGACATCTTCTTGAACAAAGTCAAAGTAATCTTCTAATTCCATCGCTGAACTTCCTCGGGTTTTCGTATTATAGTGTCTTGTCGAATTCTTTCAGGAGATTCCGCTGTTTGCGAGACAAAGACTTCGGAATTTCCACAACCAACCGCACCCGCAAGTCGCCTTTTCTGCCGGAGGCGTCTACCCCACCTCGTCCACGTAAGCGGAACTGCTGTCCCGGTTGCGACCCGGACGGGATTTTCAGATCCACATTCCCTGTTAGCGTTTGTATCCGAACGGAACCGCCTAATGCCGCTGTTGCCATAGAGATCTTTGCGTCTGTCAGCAGATCTGCGTCTTCGCGGGTCAGTGTCGGATGCGGTTGTACAGAAACCGTTACCAACAGATCGCCCGAAATGCCGCTGCCGAGGGATTCTCCATGACCTTGAATACGTAAGGTGTTTCCATCTTGAATACCCGGCGGAATTGTGAGCGTGAGACGCTTTCCTTGGAC